>JAQGJF010001061.1 GCA_028290765.1 Tardiphaga sp. | reverse complement strand
GACGCCTTCGCGCTCGCTGCGCACTTCGATGGCGCTGGAGCGGAAATCGGCGCCGAGAATATCGCCGAGCCGGGTCAGCCGGCCGGCCGCACCCGGCAGCGCCGCCGCCCAGGTCACCGGCGCGCGTTCCTCGCCGGCCAGCGTGAACGCCACGTCGGGCCGCGCCATCGCGAGGCGCCGCACCACCTCGCGGATGGCCTCGGCTTCGGTGCGGTCGGTCTTGAGAAATTTCAGCCGCGCCGGCGTCGCATAATACAGGTCGTTGACCTCGACCCGGGTGCCCTGCGACAGCGCGGCGGGAACGATCGCGGATTTCGCACCGCCTTCGACGCTCATCGACCAGGCATGCGGCTCGGAGGCGTGTCGTGTGGTGATGGCCAGCCGCGCCACCGCACCGATCGACGGCAGCGCCTCGCCGCGGAACCCGAGTGTGCGGATATTCAAAAGGTCTTCGTCGTCGAGCTTCGAGGTGGCGTGGCGATCGACCGCGATGGCGAGATCGGCATGGGTCATGCCGTCGCCATCATCGGTGATGCCGATCCGCCGCCGCCCGCCGCCGTCGGTGAACACGTCGATCCGGCTGGCGCCGGCGTCGATGGCGTTCTCGACCAGTTCCTTGACCACGCTGGCCGGACGTTCGACCACCTCGCCGGCGGCGATGCGGTTGACGATGGTTTCTGGCAGTTGGCGGACGGGCATGGCTTCCGGAGGTTCGATTCGATCTTGTCCGCAATTTAGGCGGTCATCGGTCCAAATGCATGCCTCAAAAGGCCCGCCAGGGAAACCGGAACCGCTGCGAGGTCCACCATTATTGCTGTTTTTTCCGGCGGTTCGAGCGATGTCGCATCGGTTTCATTGCCGCATATAAGGAAAAGCTGCGGCGCAAGTTTCGCGAAATCGCCCTCAAATCCCTGCACGATCACCACATGGCGCGGTTTGCATGGCGCCCGCGCCGTTCGCGAAACATTGACCTGCGCGATGGCAGGTTCGGTACAGGACGGCGCGTGGAACAACCGAACCGCTCATCGCGTATCCATCATCAGGAGAACTGAATGAAGCTTGTGAAAACCTCGGCGATCGTACTGGCTGTGTCCGCCATGCTGGCCGGCCCCGTGCTGGCGCAAGGCACCTCGTCCGACACCCAGATTCGTGGCGGCGCGCAGGGCAAAAATATGCAGGGTGGGGCCTCGGGCAGCGGCGACGAGGACTTCCATGCGCAACCCGGCGTGAAATCCGGCGCCAAGGCCGGTGCGAAAGGCACCGTAGGGTCCGGGTCCAGTCGTGGCGCACCCAGCGGCGCTGCCGCCCCGGCCGACGATTCTGTACCCACCGGCAAGCGCTACTAGCCCGAAGCGAGATCGAGCCAGGGCGCAACTGCTTCGGCGAGCGCCTTGTCCAAAAATAAAAACTCCGGGCGCCTGGGGCCCGGAGTTTTTTCGCGTCGTCGCTGACGGCTCCATCGAACCGGCTCTCGCTGCGTTCCGCGCGAGCACGCCGTCACCCGCCGCAGGCGAAGATCCGGTCGGTCGGGAATTTATCTGAAATCAGTTCCGGTCCATTGGCGCGGATCACGAACATATCCTGGATATGCCAGTGGTTCACATGGGGCTCCATGGCGATCACCATGCCTTCCTCCAGGCGCCGCGGGTTGTCCCGCGCGATCACCGGCTCCTGCTGATGCCACCAGGCGCCGACGCTGTGTCCCGCCAGCATCGACTTGTAGGCCATCCCGGCCGCGGCAAAGCGCTCCACCACGAATTGATAGATCTCGCCGGCGGTGCGGCCCGGCACAAGCTGGTCATTGGCGGCGCGATAGATGTCGCGGATCACGACGTATTGGCGGTTCTGCTCGTCGCTCGGACGGCCGACCACCGCGCAGCGCGACTGGTGCCCGGGATACCCCTTGATGTAGGCGACGTAGTCGGTGCGGATGGCGTCGCCCGCGGCGAAGGCGAAGTCGCTTTCGCCGGCATATTGGATGGTGTTGCGGCTGGAGTTGAGAATGCCGTGGGTGAATTCGGACCCGTGCGCCAGACAATAGCCCACCAGTGCCGCATGCAGATCCCGCTCCCGCATTCCGGGCCGCACCATCGGAAAGCAGGCCAGGAAAGCATCGTCCAGCATGTCGGCGCCGTGCTTGAGACGCGCCAGTTCCGCGGGCGTCTTGACGGCGCGGACCACATCCATGAGTGCCGTGGAATCGGCGGTGCGCATCTGCGGCAGGCGAAGGCGCAGGGTCTCCCAATCGGCCGCGCTGATGAAATTGGTCTCGAAGCCGATCTTCGAACCGGCCAGTCCCATGGCGGCGATCACCTTGGCGAGCCGTTCGATCGGCGGCTCCGTATAGCCCTCATAGACCTCGAACTGCTCGACGAAGGAATCGCGCCGGGCCAGTCCTTCGGCGATGGCGTTGGTGATGATGCGCGGCTCGCCGGTGCGTGGCCATACCAGATAGACGCCGCGCGGCGAGTCCGCGAGGTCGAGATGGCGGGCGAGCGTGCCGGGATAGGCGAAGCCCGCGAGGTAGGTGAAGTTGATGCCGGCACGCGCGACAATCGCGTCCAGGCCCAGCGCGTCCATCTGTTGCGCGAGGCGCTCAAGCTGCACGAAATCCTTGACTGAATCTTTCATCGTTCAACTCCATCGTGGTGTTCCGGCATCGGGACTTCTTCAGCACTTGGCCCGACCGCGCCGGGCGTGGCGTTCATTCCGCCTGGTTGACCATTCTGAGGAAACGCTGGGTCCGCTCGTGCTTCGGCCGGTCCAACACGTCTTCCGGCGGCCCTTGCTCGATCACGCGGCCTTCGTCGATGAACACGACCCGGTCGGCGACCTCGCGGGCGAACCGCACCTCGTGGGTGACGACGATCATGGTCATGCCGGCCTCGGCAAGGCGGCGGATCACCGCCAAGACCTCTCCGACCAGTTCGGGGTCGAGCGCGGAGGTCGGTTCGTCGAACAGCATCAGTCGCGGCGAGATGGCCAGCGCGCGGGCGATCGCCACGCGCTGCTGCTGGCCGCCGGAGAGCCGGTGCGGAAAATGATCGGCATGGGCCGAAAGTCCCACCGCGTTCAACAGGCTCATGCCGAGGGCGCGCGCTTTCTCGGTGGCTTCGCCGTAGACCCGGACCGGGGCCTCCATGATGTTTTCCAGCGCGGTGAAGTGGTCGAACAGGTTGAAATGCTGAAACACCATGCCAATCCGGGCGTCGGCGCGGGCGCGGGCCAGGTTGCGGGTCGGGACCAGACGGTCGCCGACCTGTTTGGCGTAGCCGACATACTTGCCGTCGACGGTGATCTCGCCCCAGTCGAGCTGTTCGAGGTGGTTGACCAGCCGCAGCAGGGTGCTCTTGCCGGAACCGCTCGGGCCCATCAGCACCACCACCTCGCCGCGCTTGATGGTGAGGTCGAGGCCGCACAGGATCTGCTTCGATCCGTAGGATTTCTGCACGTTGCGGCAGACCACGAATGGCGCCTCGGTGGCGTTGCCGTCGGCCTGGCTGGCACCGAGTGTATCCATCCATGTCGGTGCGACGGCTTCCGCCGCGGCATTGCCGCGCGGCGGGATCGCCGGTTTCGGCTTGCGTTCGGCGTCGGCGCTGAAATTGCGCTCGAGATAGAACTGCGCCACTGCGACCGCGCTCGTCATGATGAGATAGATGATGCCGGCTGCGGCGAACACCGTGAAGAACTTGAAATTCTGTCCGACGATCTGCTGGGAGCGGAAGGTCAGTTCGTTGACGAAGATCACCGAGGCGATCGAGGTGCCCTTGATCAGCGAGATGGTCTGGTTGGCCATGCCGGGCAGGATCGCCCGCATCGCCTGCGGCAGGACGATGCGCCGCAGGGTCAGGAACGGCCCCATGCCGAAGGAAGCCGCGGCGAGGCTCTGCTTGCGGTCGACCGAAAGGATGCCACCGCGGATGATCTCGGCGCAGAACGCGGCTTCGTTGAGCATGAAGCCGACCACCGCGGTGGTGAAGCTGTCGAGCCGGATGCCGACCGCTGGCAGCGCGTCATAGAGAAACACCAGTTGCAGGATGATGGGCGTCCCGCGCATGAACCAGATGTAGCCCCATGCCAGGCTCCGTACCGGCGCGACGGTGGACAGGCGCATCAGTGCCAGAAGCAGCCCGAGGAGGATGCCGCCCACCATGGCGAGCGCCGCGATTTCGATCGCCGTCACCGCGCCGTCCAGCAGGAAGGAAGACGCGACATAGGTCAGCATCTCCATCACCGGTTCGGGGATCAGATCGGAGCGCCAGCCCAGCGCCACGGCGATGACCAGCGCTAGCGCCGCTGCGCCGCCGCGTATCACGCCGTTCGAGACCGTCGGCTTGCCTGATCCCGGCATTCCAGTCATCGGCTCGTCTCCCGATTGCAGCTCCACCATGACGGATCAGCCGCACAGGGTGACGGTGGCATGGGCCACCGCCCGCGCGGCCGTCACCAGGTCCGACAACAGTACACGCTCGTCGGCGGTCGGCCATTCGCGGTAGATGCGGATGTCGCCGGGACCGTATTGCACCGTCGGAATGCCGAGCGCGGCAATGATGTTGCCGTCGCCGACATTGCCCAATCGGCCCCAGCCGCCGATCACGGCCGGCGCACCGGAAGCGCACTCCTGACCCGCCGCCAGTGCCGTCACCAGCCGATGGTCGCGGGCGCATTCCATCGGTTCCTGGCACCAGCCGCTTTCGGTGCCCTTGGCCGGCAATTCGAAGCTGTAGTTGAAGGCGGGATGATCGCGTTTGATCGTCTCGAGCAGGGCGGTGAGATCGGCGGTGACGCTTTGCAGGGTCTGGCCCGGGACGGTGCGGAACTGCAGCATCAGCTCGGCCTGCTTGCTGTGCAGGCCGGTGTGGTTCTTCTGGTAGTAGTGTTCCTTGTGGAGCGTGTCGAAGGTGTGGGTCGGAAAGCCGGGCAGGTCGGGATGCGGCGTGAACGTCATCCAGCTTCCCGCCGGGATCGGATCGAGGCTCGGGCCGATGCGCCGGATCACCTCGCAGAGCTGTTCGATCGGATTCCAGTATTGCGCCTTGGCCTCGGCGCTGTAACGGAAGAACAGCTCCGGCGCTTCGACCCGGATCCGCACCATGACGACGCCCACGCATGCCGTGGCGATGGTGTTGTTGGAATGCTCCATGTTGATGCACAGATCGGCGCGCACGCCGCTCTTGAGCAGCGCGCGGGTGCCGGCACCGCCGAGCTTGTGGGCGATCACCGGGCACAGCAGCACGTCGCCCTTCAGGCGGGTGCCCGATTGGATCACCGCCTCGACGCCGCAGAAGGCGGCGGCCAATCCGCCCTTGTCGTCATGCGCGCCCATGCCCCAGACCCAGCCATCCTCGAACTTGGCGCCGTAAGGGTCGACCGACCAGCCAGGCATCTCGACACCGGGATCCATGTGACCGTTGAGCATCAGGCTCGGACCGTTGCCGGTGCCACGCAGGATTCCCATCGGCTGCCGGCTGGTGATCGACGGATCGAACGGATGCACCACGTCCATCATCGTCACATCGAGGCCGATATCCGCCATGCGCTGGGCCAGATGGTCGGCAATCCGGTGCTCTTCGAAGGCGGAGCTCGGGATGCGCAGCAGCGCCTGTTCGATTTCGAGAACGCGCGCGGCATCGACGTGCTGCTGCACGGTGGACAGTCCGGTGGTCATGTGACTTCTCCTGAACGGGTCGCCGCCGGCGCTTCGCGCCGCCGCGGCTCGGCTGTTGACATCCTCCGGCGCTCTGCTTCGGATGCGCTCACTCAGTGAGGACGGTGGGCTCGGTGGTCAGGCTGTAATCCACCTTGTATCGCTCGTAGATCGTCTTCTCGGTGCCGTTGGCGCGGATCGCGGCGAGGCCGTCGCGGATCGCCGCGATCAGGTCCGTATTGCCCTTGGCCGTGCCCACGGCGATCTTTGCACCGGTGACAACGTCGAACGCGCTTTCAATGGCGGTGGGGTTCGACGCCACCATACTGTCGCCGACGAACTTGTTGATCGCCACCAGGTCGGCGCGGCCGTTCTGAACCAGACGCATGCCGCTCGGCATGTCCGGAGAGGTGATGATATTCACCGCGGTCTTGCCGGCGGCGACGCATTTGTTGTTGGCGTCGCGCAGCATGGCTTCCTGGGTGGTGCCCAGCGTCGTGGTCGCGGTGACGCCGCAGATGTCGCCCAGCGCATGGAGTTTCTTCGGATTGCCCTTGGCCACCAGCATTCCGGTGGCCGCATTCATGTAAACCACGAAGTCCATCTTCTTCGCCCGCTCGGGCGTGTACAGCAGCGTGTCCCACATGATGTCGATCTGCCCGGCCATGGTGGCCGGGATCAGGCCGGCCCACTGGCCGATGGAGAAATCCATCGGCACGCCGACGCAGGCGAAAACCGCGCGGGCGAGATCGGCGTCGAGGCCGATCAGCTTGGTGAAATCCTTGGGGTCGCGCGTGCTGAACGGCACGCTTTCACCGTCCTGGCCGACCTTGATCGTCTTGCCGGCGAGGCTCGGATATTTGGCCGCCATCCTGGTCGGCTCGCATCCCGTGTCATCGGCCCTGGCGCTGCCCGCCATGGCGAGACCCATGCCTGCCAAACAGGCGATCAATGTATAAAATTTGCGCATGAATGAGAACTCCTCAGCTCGCGGATTAGCCTTGTGCGAAAGACTATTCGGCTGCCGCAGCGCAATACAAATGAAATGTAGACATTTTATTCATGCGGATATTTTATTGATTTATGGACTCGCGGAATCTCGAAACGTTGGTGTGGGTAACGAGGCTCGGCGGCATCGGCGCCGCGGCCCAGCACCTCAATCTGACTCAGCCCGCCATCACGCGGCGTATTCAGGAGCTGGAGCGGGAGCTCGGCGCCAAGGTGCTGCGCCGGCAGGGGCGCAACGTGGTGCCGACCCCGCTGGGCCAGATCTGCCTCGGCAACGCCGAACGCATTCTGTCGGAGGTCGCCAATATGCGGGTGGCGGCCAGCGGCAACGCGGCGATCGGCACCATTCGCGTGGGCGTGGTGGAGAGTATCGCGCTGACCTGGTTCCAGAACCTGCTCACCCGGATCGAAGAGCGCTATCCCAAGGTGCAGCTGGAAATCGACGTGGATCTTTCGAGCCGGCTGGTGAACAAGCTCGCCCGTCATCAGATCGACATCGCCCTGCTGCCCGGCGCGGTTCAGCTGCAGGGCGTGGTGCTGGTGCCGGTCGGCAGTTGCGCCATGAAGTGGCTGGGTCATCCGAAATTGAGCCCGAAGGACCGCGAGATGACGCCGGCCGATCTTGCTGCATTGCCGATCATCAACATGCCGCAGGATGCCAACGTCTATTATTCGATCGTCAACTGGTTTGAGGAAGCACGGCTCAGCCCCGGCCTCGTGCATCGCTGCAACAGCTTCAGCGTCGTGGCGTCACTGGTCCGGCGCGGCGTCGGCGTGAGCCTGTTGCCGCCAGACCTGTTCGCGGCCGATCTTGAAACAGGTGCGTTGCAGGTTCTCCTGGAAGAACCGAAACCGTTCAAGGTCGATTACTCGGCGGCGTATCTGCCTAGCACCGACCTGTCGATCCTTCCCGAGGTGGCGGCGCTGGCCCGGGAGGAGAGCTGGTTTCTGGGCTCGCCGCAGGCCCGCGCCAGAAATTTCGCTGAGCCGATCATGCCGCCGCAGCGCAGCCTGTGAAATTGGCATCGATCGTTTAACGCCAATGCGTGGCGATTGAGCTAGCTCAAGCCAGCCCCCGCTGGTCGATCCCGAACTTGTCCGCCAGCCAGTCCAGCATCAGTTCCTGCCCCAGCGTCGGGTTGTCGTGTTGGCAATGCTCCGCACCCGTGGTGCCGGCCTCGACCAGGATGAAGGTCACGTCGACGCCGACCTTCTTGGCGTAGGCGTAGCCCTCGCGGGCGGCCTCGACGCCGAGCACGTCGTGGCCGCCATGCAGGATCAGATAGGGGCACTTCATGTGCTCGAAGGCGCCGCGCAGGTCGAACGATTGGGTGATCTCGGCGACGCCCTTCATGGTATCGGCCCCAAACACCCATTTCATGTGGCTGGCGAGGCCGTGATCCTCGGCGCGGTCCTTGTAGCGGCTATACAGGTCGAGCACGCCGCCATGCGAGATCGCCGCCGCCAGCCGCGGCTCCATCGAGCCCGCGCGCGCGGCGTGATAACCGCCGAATGAGGATCCCGAAACGGCAATACGTGACAGGTCGACGTCGTCGCGCTTCTCCAGCCAGTCGATGCATTTGCCGACCGGCACTTCGTAATCAAAGCGCGTCACGATGCCGTGGCGGCGGATGGTGGCGCCCTGGCCGGGGCCGTCCATCAGCAGCACCGACATGCCGCGCTGCAGGGCGCCGCGGCCGGTCATGAACCACAATTCGTCCTTGAACGAATCGAGCCCGCCGAATGAGATCAGCACCGGCTGCTTGCCCTTGGCATGCGGTGAGCGGATGAAATAGCCCGCCATCGGCTTGCCGGGTTCGTAGGGCACCTCCACCACCTCGCCCTGCGGGCAGGTCCAGCGCAGGAATTTGTGCGTCGCGGCTTCGCATTTGTCGAAGGTCGGCAGCCGGCGCGGATCCTTCGGCTCGAGCCAGAATTCCGCCGAGCGATACATGTCGGCGGCGCGCAGATAGCAGTTCATCGCGGTCTGGATATGGCCATCGGCCTCGGCGCGTTCGCCGCGCGCCATGTTGTTGTCGGCGACCACCATCCATTGCTTATGCCAGCTATCGTAATCGCCCGGGATCATGCGGCTGGCGGCCAGGAAACTTTCCGAGACGGTGCCGCCGCCTTCCTGGGTCTCGCCGAGCGCGCGGCGAAACTGATAGGACGGCCACGGATACACCGGCCAATGGTGCCAGCCATAGGGCTCGTAGTGGGCGTGGCTGTCGGTCGCGACGGAATCGATCAGTTTCTTCTCGGCGGCGCTTTTGCTCATGCGTACTCCTGCTGCTGCCCGCCCCGCGGGCGATCGCGGCTTTGGAACGAGGATAAAGTCAGGTGGTCGTGGTCATGCCCCATCGCACGATGGTGCGCCTCTCGACCCAGTCGAAAAACCAGTTCTCGGAGACCCAGCCGATCATGGCGATGGTGATCATGCCGCAGATCATGATGTCGGGCCGCAGCTGCCAGCGCGCATCGTCGATCAAAAAGCCGAGCCCGGTGATCGACGAGATCATCTCCGCGCCGACGATCACGCGCCAGCCGACGCCATAGGTCAGCCGCATGCCGGTGATGATGTAGGGCAGCGAGCCCGGGATCAGGATCCGTCGTGTATAGAGGCTGCGCGGGGCGAGATAGACCCGTGCCACGTCGGTGTATTGGCCGGACAGCGTCTGCACGCCGGTCATGGTGTTGAACATGATCGACCAGACGCCGGAGAAGAAGATCACGAACACGGTCGACTTGAAGCCGACGCCGAACCACAGGATCGAGAGCGGTATCCAGGCGATGCCCGGGATCGGATACAAGAGCCGGCACAACGGCAGAAACGCCGCGCGCGCGGTGGGCGACGCGCCGAGCGCCAGCCCGGCGGGAATGCCGACGATGGCGGCGAGCAAGACGCCGGTGATCTGGCGGCCGACGCTGGCGGCGGTGTTGGTCAGGAGCTTGCCGTTCATGATCAACTCCTGGAAAGCCAGTGTGACTTTCCACGGCGAGGGAAACGCCCAGACCGGCATCAGGCCAAGACGATAGACGACCTCCCAGACCGCGATGAAGGCGACGATGGTGCCAATGCCGAGCAGACGGTCGCGGCCGGGAAGCCAACCGGCCAGGGAGCGCGATGCCGCCGCGGCCCGCGTGTCGTCGCCGATCTTGGTGTAGGAAAGGTCAGCCATTGGCAGCTCCCACCATCATGTCCGCCTGTTCCAGCGCCGCGGCGCGGGCGATTTCCTCGCCCAGCACGGCCCGCACCTGGCGCTGCCGCTGGTTCATGTCGTTGCCGGTCATGTCACGCGGGCGCGGCTCCGGGATGCTCACGATCTCCTTGATCCGGCCCGGCCGCGCCGTCATCACCACGATCCGGTCCGACAAATAGATCGCCTCTTCGATCGAGTGGGTGACGAAGATGACGGTCTTCTTGTAGTCGCGCCAGATCCGCAGCAATTCGTCCTGCAGACCCTGGCGGGTCTGAGCGTCGAGCGCGCCGAACGGTTCGTCCATCAGCAGCAAGGAGGGATCGACCGCGAGCGCACGGGCGATCGAGACGCGCTGCTTCATGCCGCCGGAGAGATGGTGCGGGAAGCGGTCGGCGAAATCGGAAAGCCCGACCACGCCGAGGAGCTTCGCGGATGTCTCCCTGCGCTCGGCCGCGGGGATGCCCCGCGCTTCGAGGCCGAATTCGACATTGTCGCGCACCGTCATCCACGGAAACAGCGCGTAGTCCTGGAACACCACGGCCCGCTCGGGGCCGGGGCCGTTGATCGGCTTGCCGTCGATGGTGACCTTGCCGGAGGTCGCCGGGATCAGCCCGGCGACGATTTTGAGCAGCGTGGACTTGCCGCAGCCCGACGGGCCGAGCAGGCAGATGAACTCGCCTTCCTCGATCGTCAGGTTGATATCCACCAGCGCCGGCACCGACGGTCCTTGCGAGGTGTATTTCTTGCTCAAGCCTTCGATGATCACCATCGCAAGAAGCTCACTTCTTGAGTTTTTCGTAGCCCGGATAGCCCGGGTAGCTGTCGGCCAGGCTCATGTCGACGGCCTCGTCGTAGCTGACCGGCTTCTGCAGCAGGCCGTCTTCCTTCATCCAGCCGAGCAGCGCATCCATCCAGACTTTCGGCGGCTTGTCGTAGTCCCAACCGCAATTGCCGTAGGATTTGTCGAGCAGGGCGATGTCGATGTTCGGCGTGTAGTGCTGCAGCACTTCCATGCCGGCCTTCTTGTCGGTCTTCATGATATGGACGGCGTCGAGATGCGCCCATACCAGCCGCTTGGCCAGTTCGGGATGTTCCTTGATGAATTTGCGGGTCATGATCATGCCGTTGCGCAGCATGTCCGATTTGAGTTTGGTCTTGTCGACCAGATCGCCCGCGGCCAGCAAAAGCTTGGCGCCTTTTTCGATGGCGTTGGTGCCGTAAGGCTCGAACGGGAAAGCGGCGGCGATTTCGCCGGTGACCAGAGCCGATGCCACTTCGGGCACCGGCACCTGTGCCAGCTGCACGTCCTTTTCGCTGAGTCCGAAGCGCGGCAGGATTTCCTTGGTCAGGGTCAGATACTGCACGTCGAATTTGGTGACGATCCCGATCCGCTTGCCCTTAAGGTCGGCCCACGATTTCACATTGGGCGCCGCCACCATCATTGCGCAGTTGGCCGACGAGGCAGCGACGATGACGCTGTCGATGCCGGCGGATAAATAACGCATCGAAGAGGCGTACTGGTTGTAGCCGACGTCGAAATCGCCGATCGACATCATCTGGTTGGAGCGCTGATAGTTTCCCCCCATGAACTCGACCTTGACGCCGTATTTGTCCCACAGCTTCAGATGTTCGGCGATGAACGGCTGAATATGGTCGTATCCCGGCGCGCCGGCGACGAGGCGCACCGTGTAATTGTCCTGCTGGGCCAGCGCGCTGCCGCTCACGACAACGCTGGCGCAAAGGCCGAATAGCAATCCCTTGATCGTCATACGAATGTCCCTGCCTTCTGATGTAAAACCCGGAGTGGATAAGGTGTATTCAGCTTCAAGGGCCTGAGGAGTTGCGTTACTCCGCCGCCATTCCCTGCAGTTTTGGGGCGTGTTCGGTGATGGTCATGACGTCGGGCCAGGCCCTGGTCATCGCATCGAGTGCCGCGAGTTCATGGTCGGCGATCTGCGCCAGCACGTCGGCGGCCTTGGCGAGATCCGCCTCGTAGCGAAGCTCGCGGAACAGATCCGATGAGACTTGCATGTGTTCGGCGGCGCTAGCCACCGCGGCGGTCGGCAAGGCGCGCACGCCCATCTCGCTGGTAACGCGGCGCAGATAACCGGCGGCGCCGGCGCGGCCGAGCACGCCGTGGTTCGGAATGTTGCCACGGACGAACAGGGGGATCGGGTTGCCGTTCGGCGCAAAGGTGTCCTTGACTTCGCCGCTGCGAATTTTCGCGACGAACTTCGCCATGCCCGGCGCGCCGGTTTCGAAATGCGGGATCTGCCACTGATTGCCGAACAGCGCGTAGGGTTTGGGATATTCGCCCGACAGGATTTTCAGGTTGCGACGGAATGAATGGCGGATCGATTTGGCGATGTCCCATTCCGGATCGCGCTCAGGTTCGACCCAGACCATCAGATAGGGGCCATAGCCGTCGTGCAGGCTCCATTCACCGCCGAACGGGTGATGATGTTCCCACGCCTGGTAGCCTTCCGGGCCGCGCTGCTTCGATTGTTCCCAGGCCTCGCGGAACACCGCGATCGGCGCCTCGTAGCGCGCATGCGGCAGGATATCGTTGGGCTCGAAGATGGTGACGGTGCCGCGGTCGAGATCGTAGCCGGCCACCACCACGTGATGGCCGAAGCCGGTCTTGCCCATGGTCTCATGCTGAAATTTGAGGCGCGGCGAGGTCTTGGCGCCGTAGGGCAGCATCAGCGAATAATGCAGGCCGACCTGGACCGGCACGCCGCGATCAACCAGCGCGCGCAATTTGGCGAAGGCCTCGTCAAAACCGCCTTCGTGGTCCTGTTCCCAGTGGCCGCGATAGCCCAGCGCCTGCGGGGTGTATTCCCAGATCTCGTGAAACGCGCCGGCGCCGCCATTGAAGGCCGGCGCGCCCCAGACCGGACTCCAACGGAACGAGAAACCGTCGCCCGAGGTGCCGTCGGCGAACAGCGCGTCGCTTTCGCCGTGCAGACGGAACATGCCGAGCAGGCCGGTAAAGTAGCATCGGCCCGAATTGCCATTTTCCGGATAGCCCTTGGGGCCCATCCAGGTCATGGAATAATACGCGTCGCCGTACGATTGTACTTCGGACATGCGGATCTCCTGTTGCGAGAAACCTGCGGTTAAAACGATGCAAGAAACGTGCTCGATCGGATCGATGGCCTGATCAGATCAAGGGGTTGAGCGCTTTTTTACGAAGCTCGCGCTCGTCGATCTTGAAGACGTCGGCCAGCCAGTCGGCCATCAGTTCCTGTCCGATGGTCGGATTGTCGTGCTGGCAATGATCGGCGCCGGTCTCTTCCTCGCTGACCAGGCGAAGCGTGACATCGACACCCTTCGACTTGGCGTAGTCGTGCACCTTGCTCGCCTGCGCGACGCCGAGCACGTCGTGTCCGCCATGCACGATCAGATAGGGACACTTCATGTTTTCGAGATGGCCGTCGAGCGTGAACGGTTTTGATTTCTCCAGCGCTTCCTTCATCGAGGAGGCGCCGAACACGGTTTTGATGTGGTCGGCCAGACCATGCGATTCCGAGGCGTTCGACCACAGTTCCGGGATCGACCAGATCGCGCCATGGGAGATTGCCGCTGCGAGGCGGTGCTCGTAGCAGCCGGCGCGCGCGGCGTAGAAGCCGCCGAGCGACGATCCACAGACGCCGATCCGCTTCGGATCGATGTCGTCACGGGTCAGCAGATAATCGATGCATTTGCCGATCGGCACTTCATAATCCGGCCGCGTCGGAATCTTGTGCCGGCGCAGCGTGCCGCCCTGGCCCGGGCCGTCGATCATCAGCACCGAGATGCCGCGCTGCAGCGCGCCGTGCGCCTGCATGAACCACATCTCGTCCTTGATGGAATCCAGCCCGCCCATGCAGATCAGCACCGGTTGCTTGCCGGTGTCGAACGGCGCACGGACGAAATAGGCGAACAGCGTCTTGCCGTTTTCGTAAGGCACCTGAAGCACCTCGCCGGCCGGGGCAAGGTTGGAAATGAACTTGCGCGAACACTCCTCCATGTCGGTGAAGGCCTCGAGCCGGCGCGGGTCGGTGTAGTTCAGCCAGAACTCGGTGTGGCGATAATAGTTGGCGCCGCGCAGCCAGCAGTTCATCGCGGTGCGGACATGGCCCTTGGAAAACTCCTGGTCGCCGCGCTCCTGGTTGAAATCGGCGATGCGCTTCCACTCGACATGCCAGCTCTCCTGGTCGCCCGGGATCATGCGGCTGGCGGCAAGGAAGCATTCCGAAACCGTGCCGCCGCCTTCCTGGGTTTCGCCGAGCGCGCGGCGGAATTGATAACTCATCCAGGGAAATTGCGGCCAATGGTGCCAGCCATAAGGTTTGTATTCGCCGTGGGTCGCATCGCCTACCTGATCGATGAGCAGCTCTTCCGACATGCGGACTCCTGATGAAAAATTGCGTGTGATCAGCCGGCGCGTCTGGCGCGCGAGGCGGCCGATGAAGAAAGGCTAGCATTCGCTTTTCGGTCATTCAAGTGACTTGAATGCTGCTCCCTTGGGCTTTCTTGCCCTAAATTTTGCCAGCCGGACCATTCGTGAAAATTACGGTTGACGAAGCTCATGCAGTTGTAGCTTCGATGGTGACTACCCTGAATGAGTCCGGTCGTTTCACCGGCTGCCAAGATCTGGAATTGAGATGCGAAAAAAGACGCGCGCTGCTGCCAAACCTGTCGCCAACAAGCCGGTCAAGACGGCGAAACTGGCCAAGGTGACGCTGGAGGAGAAGAACGAATATCTCGGCGTGCGGCTTCGCCATGGCAGGATGACCCTGGGGCTGCGGTTGCGGGACCTTGCCGACAAGGCGGAATGCTCGGAGAGCATGATTTCCAAGATCGAGAACGGCCGCGCGGTGCCTTCGCTGAATATCCTCTACCGCATCGCCGAGGCGCTCGACCTCACGGTCGGGCAGCTGTTCGAAAAGCCCAGCGAGCCAAGCGGCTTGCTGTCACGCGCGGGCGAACGGCCGATCGTCAAGATCGATCCCTTGCGCAGCGGACCGGGCCTGACGCTGGAGCGGCTGATCCCGTACGACAAGTCGCGGCTGCTGCAGGGCAGCATTCACAACGTCGCGCCGGGCGGCGGCACCGATGGATTGATCTCCCACGAAGGCGAGGAGGTCGCCTATGTGCTCGAGGGCAAGGTCGAGTTTATGATCGGCGATGCAAGGCATGTCCTCAATGCCGGCGATTCGATCTGCTACCGCTCCGAACAGCCGCACGGCTACAACAATGGCGGCGAAAAAGCCGCGCGCATGATCATCGTGAATACGCCGCCGACGTTTTGAGGCTGCGGGTCCAGACCCGTAGCCCGGATGAGCCAACGGGTCCGGCCTCTGGCCGGCCCGATGATAAACTCCGCGACATCCGGGGTGCCACAGACCGATAGGCTTGCCCCGGATATCGCTCCGCTCATCCGGGCTACAAGCTGACGACTACGCCTACAGCGGCCCGAACGCCGGCGGCGGGATGCGGCGCTTCGAGGCGGCTTCATACGCCGACTCAAACTTCAAAATCACGACCTCCTAGCCGGGCTCGCAGCGGAACACCAGCGAGAACGGCAGCCCGGGCGCGGCCAAAGCGGTTGCGACATCCGACGGCGCCGAGATGTAGCGCTTGCCGTCTTCGCTGAGCTTGAACACCGGGTCATAGGTGGTGGTCACATAGCCCGCCGGGATCAGCACTTCGGTGAGGCCGGCGTTCGGACCGCTGAGCGATTCCGGCCGCAGATTGCTCGGAACATCATACTGGTGCGGATGGCCGATCAGGCCCGGCGCCCACGGCGTGTGCAGCCGCACCAGCGCTTCGAGCTTGTTTTCCATCATCACCATCATGTCGCAGCGGCGCAGCAGTTCGCGCAGCATCACGCGCTCGTTGATACCCTGGCGGCCGGTGAGCGGGTTGCGCAGGTCGCTGACTTCCTCCCAGTTCTTGAACGCGGCGCGCTGGTCGTCGCCCCAGAACTTGGAGCGCGCGTTCAGCGTGGCCCAGTCCGAAAGTTTCTCTTCATAGCCCTTGGCCTTCCAGTCGGCGGCGCGGCGCATCAGGTATTGCGAGATGTGGAAACGGAAGGTCGGCGCCAGTTCCTGCTGCTGGACGATGCCGAGATCGAGGTTGGAGGGCGGCGCGATGACGCCTTCGGCCATGGCGATGCAATAATCCATCGGCTGCATGGTGCCGCTGCCGAAAATCTTGCCGGGCAAAAACTCCGTCGGCTGGATCACGGCTTCGAAATCCTTGAACAGCGGCTTGCCGTCGCGGCCGAGCCGAAACAGCAATTCCGGCATGAACAGCGGAACCAGCTGCGCCAGCGCGCGGCGGTAGTCCATCTTCATCTGTTCGATGTCCGGATCCGGCGTCCATAACGGATCGTTGCTCTCGACCAGGATGGCGCCGAGTTTTTGGCCGAGCATCTCCTTGATCTCGGCGGTGGCGGCGGTGACGATCGGCTCCTCGGTCTTCGAGCCTTTCGGATAGACCATCGACTCGCGAATAACGCCGATCCGCATGCCTTTCAGCGCGCCCGGCGTACCGGGCGTGTGGACGTGGCTGGCATAGGGCGTCGAGAGGATGGAGGAGCGCGGCACCGTGGTGAACTGGTCGCGCGGATCGTAATAGCCTTCGACCGGATCCTTCAACGCATCGAGGATCTTGGCACAGTCGACGATCGAGCGGGCATGGATGCCGGTGCGGTCGCAATGGATGTCGGCGCCGATCGCGCCGCCCTCGAAGCCGATCATGGATTTGTGCGGCAGGATCAGCGCCACCGCGTTGTGGTTGGACGGGCCGCGGCAGGAAGCGCGGGTTTCCTCGCCGAGGCTGGCCATCACGAGGTTGGTGCTGACCGACAGCGCCGAGCCGGAGCTCGAGCCGAGCGATGCCGCGCGGCGGGTGTCGTAGGGATTCGACGGATTGCCGGCCCAGGTGCTGCGCTGGTAGCCGAGCGTCGAGGCCAGCACCTTCTCGGGCTTGTGACGCCCGCCGGGATCGCCGGCACGGCCGTTATATTCAGTGTTGACCGCCTTGGCGAAGATGATCGCGCCTTTCTTGCGCAACTGATCGACCAACACGTGGTCGCGCGCCGGGAAATCCATGTCGTAGGCGGCGTCGCCGCCGCCGGTGGAGCGCATGTCGCTGGTATCGAACGGATCCTTGAATGAGAACACCACGCCGTACATCGGCATCGTCTCAAAATCCGCATTGCTGCCGAACTCGGCGTCGAGTTCGGCGGCGCGCTCCAGCGCGTCCGGCTGATGCCGGAAGAACTCGCAGGCCGGCGGTGCGCCCTTCGGCAGCGGGCCCTTCGAGGGGTGCAGGTCGTACTCGCCCTTGCAGGTCACCGAGCGCTCGCCGCGGATGTTGAAGGTGCCGATGGCGTTGACCTGGCCGGCATCGGGCTTGCCGACGATCATGCCGAATTGCTGTTGCACGCTGGTGTCTGATGCAGTCGATTCCATGCGGCCGAATTCCAGCGGTGGACCTTTGTACTTGTCGAGGTCGGGCAGGATGGTCGAGGCCTTCACGGTCTCGGTGGGAAAACGCAGCGCCGCGGTGGCGCGGACGGTTCCGACGGTTTCCGGCACCGGCTTGCCGTCCTCGGTCAGGAGCAGGCTGCAGACGCCGTTATAGGCCCTGGCCCGATCGATGTAGTGCTGCACGATTTTCACCAATGTGGTCTTCCCGGACCGGATGGCGGCATGCAACTCCTCGATCGTGGCTTCTTCCAGTTGAAATTTGGTGTCCTGTCTGTCGAGCATGTCGTTGTCCTCCTGGGGCGGCAAATGGATTGTTACCGTAAGCTGATCTCTGTCAGCCGGGCTGTTTGGTCGCGATTTCGAGCAGTGGATCGTCGGCGGCGGCTTCCAGTTCTTCGGCGTTGAGCTGAACGGGGCGTGCCAGGGTTTCCAGATCGAGGTTGAGCAGTTGCCGGGCGCGCCAGGCGACAAAGGCCACCACGCCGAGCGTGACGCCGCCGCCGACGACCAGCGTCGGACCGGCGCCGATCAGGCTCGCGGTCATGCCGCTCTGGAAGGTGCCGAGTTCGTTGGACGATCCGGTAAACACCGATTTGACGGCGGCGATCCGTCCGCGCAGCGCCTCCGGGGAGGCCAGGCGCAGGATGGCGTGGCGGATCACCATGCTGGTGCCGTCGCAGAGGCCGGCGCAAAACAGCGCGACCAGCGACAGCACGAAATGGTGCGACAGTCCGAAGGTGATGATGCAGACGCCGAAAATGGCGATGATGATGTGAAGCGCTTTTCCGGCATGGCGCACCGGCAACAGGCGGGTGGCGGCCAGCGCGGCCACCAGGGCACCGGCGGCGCTCGCCGAACGCAGCAGGCCGAAACCTTCCGGTCCGACATGCAGGATATCGACGGCAAAAATCGGTAGCAGCGCGTTGGCGCCGGCGAAGAAGACGGCGAACAGATCCAGCGCCATCGATCCGAGCAGGATCTGGCTGCCGAACACATAGCGCACGCCCTCGGCGATGCGCAGCCACGCGCCGCCGGTGGCCCTGCTCGGCAACGCCGGACGGTTGTTCACGCCGGCGGCGATGCAAAGGCAGGAGGCCAGAAACAGCACCGTAATGATTTCGTAGGTGGTCGTGGTGCCGAAGGCGGCCCAGGCAAACCCGGCCAGCACCGGACCCGCGACTTCGGCGACACGGCCGGACGACGCCAGCATCGGGATGCCGTGAAGGGCCTGATGCAGCGGTAGCACCTGCGCTTCCAGGCCGGTTGCCGCCGGCGACTGGAATGCGCGGATCGACGCCACCACAAAGGCGACGACATAGATGACGGTCACGACCGAGACCTGGCCGCGGTTCGAAATGAAGGCGAGCAGGGCGGCGAGCAGCGCCAGTAGCCCCATCGTGATGACGACGATGCGGTAGCGGCTGTGGCGGTCGGCGAAATCGCCGCCGTAGAGCACCAAAGTGACGCCGGGCAGCGCCTCGACCAGACCGAGCAGGCCAAGGCTGAACGGACTGTGGGTGAGCTCATAAACCTGGAATCCCAGCAACACGGTCAGACCCGATGCGCAGAGGCGAAACATCACGTTGGCCACCAGATAGGACCGGAATTCGATGTTCTTGAGCAATTCGAGGATCACGGAGGGATTGCTTTCAATTCGTCATGATGGTCCGGTCGGGCGGCCGGCGGATACTGCGTATCGCCGCTCTATTGGCGGAGGTTGGCGCGACGGGTCAACGCCCGGCCGCGCCGACCCACCTCTTCATTTTTCGACCGTGAGCTGGGTGAAGTCCTGGTACCAGCTCTGCGCCTGCTTGAACCCCTTTACCTTGGAACTGAGCGCTCGCGGATTGAGGTCATGCACGATGAAAACCCAGGGCGCGTCATCGACGATCAGGGCGTGGGCCTCGGCGATCAGCGCGTCGCGCGGGCCGGGGTCGAAGGTCTCGAACGCCTTGCTGAGCAGTTCATCGACCTTCGGGTTCTTGTACAGGCTCCAATTCGACCCGTTGGGCGGAAAGCCCGAGCTGTGGAAGTTCAGGAACAGCTGGGTCGGATCCGAAATCGGCAGGCCGTGATTGACGACGTCGAGGAACGGCTGGCCGGGCTGGTCGATCCGCTGCCGCATGGTGTTGAGCATGGTGCCCCAGTCGACCACGACATATTCGACCTCGATGCCGAGTTCCTTGTAGCTCTGCTGCACGAACTCCGCCATCGGCAGCGGCACCATGTTGCCGGAACCGGCGGTCGGCAGCTGCACCTTCAGCTTCAGCACCTTGCCACCCGGTCCGTATCCGGCTTCCTTCAGCAAGGCGCGGGCCTTGTCCGGATCGTAGGTGTAGTTCTCCTTCGGCTTGCCGAAATATTTGTAGGTGTCGGGCCACGGACCGCGCGCCGGAACGGCGGTGCCGCCCAGAAACTCGACCAGGCTTTTGCGATCGAGGCCATAGTTCAAGGCGAGCCGGACGCGCTTGTCATGGATCGCGGAACCGTCGCTGTTGTTGGCGTGCCAGGCCCAGACATGCGGATACGGCTTGGTGACGATCTGGAAGCCGGAAGCCTTCAGGCCGGGAATCGAATCCGGTGCCGGATATTCGACCCAGTCGACTTCGCCGGAGCGCAACGCGGCGATGCGGGTGTTGGCGTCGGCGATCGGGATCAGCACCAGCCGCTGCAGTTTCGGAATGCGGCCCTTGTCCCAGTAGTCCTCGTTGCGCACCAGTTCGATCGAGGTACGCGGCGTGACCCGCTCGACCTTGAATGGTCCGGTGCCGGCCGGGGCCTTCTGGAATTCCTGCCAGTTGCCGATTTTTTCGTATTGTGTCGGGCTGACCATGAACACGCGCGACAACAGATAGGGCAGCATCGAGAACGGCACCCGCGTGGTGAGCGCCACATGGGTGTCGTCGATCTTCTCGTATTTCTCCACCATCGAAGTGTAGGTGCGGTAGGAGCGTGCCTGGGCGCGGTCGAAATGCGGCGACTGCTCGTTGAGGTGGCGATCGAAATTCCAGATCACGTCGTCGGCCTTGAAGGTGGTGCCGTCGTGGAATTTGACGCCTTCGCGCAGCGTGAAGATCCAGCGCTTGTGGTCGGCGGGATCGATATGCCATTCGGTGGCGAGGCCCGGCGTCAGGTCGGCGATCTCGTCGGTCTTGGTGAAATCCCAGTTCACCAGCGCGTCGAAGATCGGATAACCGGCGAAGCGGCCGCCTTCGCTGCCATTGTCGGGAATGCCGCCCGTGGTCGGAATATCCGAGGTGGTCATCGCGACGCGCAGCGTCTGCGCTTGCAGCGGCGCCAGTGCCGCGCCCAGGATGAAGCCGCACGTCAACGGCATGAACTTTCGCATGGGAAGTCTCCGGGAACATTGAGCAGTGGGTTGCGGGCGCCTTGTATCCGTCACGCGCGTACATCCATGGCTGCGCGCAGGCCGTCGCTGGCGAGGTTGAAACAGATGCTGGTGATGAAGATGCTGACGCCCGGCAATGTCGCGAGCAGCGGCTGGGTATAGATCGCGGTACGCAGCGTATTGAGCATCAGTCCCCATTCGGGTTGCGGCGGCTTGACCCCGAGACCGATGAACGACAGGCCGGAGGCAAGGATCATCGAGACGCTGACCAGCGTCGTGGCGTAGACGAAAATCGGGCCGAG
Organism: Tardiphaga sp.; assembly: GCA_028290765.1. The sequence continues at coordinate 2,757 of JAQGJF010001061.1, read as the reverse complement.
CACGTTGGGCAGGATGTGAACCCGCACCACCGTCAGCGCGCCGGCGCCGGTCGAGCGGGCGGCCTCGACATAATCGAGATTGCGGGTACCGGCGGTGACGCTTTCCGAGACCCGGATCATCATCGGGATGAACACCATGGTCATGGCGATGATGGCGTTGTCGATTCCGGGCCCGAGCGCGCCGCTGATCGCGACGGCGAGCAGCACGGAGGGAAAGGCGTAGAACACGTCGGTGGTGCGCATGATCAGCATGTTGACCCAGCCGCCGAAGAAGCCGGCGGTGATGCCGAGGCCGCCGCCGATGACGAAGGCGACCGCCACCGGCGTGATGCCGACGAACCACGACAGCCGCCCGCCATAGATCAGCCGCGCGAACATATCGCGCCCGAGCTCGTCGGTGCCGAGCCAGTGGCCCGGCGTGCCGACCGGCTTGAGGCGCCGGATCATGCTGCCCTGCAACGGATCATAGGGGCTGAGCAGCGGCGCGCAGATCATCGCCACCGCCATCAGCATCAGAATCGAAAGGCAGATCACGGTCATGCGGTCGAGAAGCAGGAGGCGGCCGACTTCGCGCCAGTAGCCGGCCCGTTCCGGTTCTTCGGATAGCTGGAGTGTGGCGAGGCTGGTGGTGAGAACGGATGCGGATTTCATGCGCGCCGGATCCTCGGATCGAGCGCGGTCTGGATCAGGTCGACCACCAGATTGAGCGTGACGAAGATCATCGCCAGCACCAGCGTGGTCCCTTGCAGCACCGGAATGTCGCGCTGGAAGATCGCCTGGTTGAGCAGCATGCCGGTGCCGGGCCAGGCGAACACCGTCTCGACCAGGATCGATCCGCCCATCAGATAGCCGAGCTGCAATCCCATCACGGCGATGCTGGTCGGCGCGGCGTTCTTGATGACGTGCACGGCCAGCATCAGATGGCGCAGGCCTTTTCCGCGCAGCGTCGTGATGAAATCCTGGCTGAGGATTTCCACCACGACGCCACGGACGGTGCGGGTGACGAGGCCCGCGGGAATTACCGACAGCGTCACCGCGGGCAGGATGAGATGGCGGATATGCAGCCAGTTCCAGGCCCAGTCGCCGGGGCCGGCGCCGATCGCCGGCAGCCACCCCAGCACCACCGAGAAGATGATGACGAACACCATGCCAAGCCAGTAATGCGGCACCGAGATGCCGGCGACCGCAAAGCCCACCGCCATTCGGTCGACCCATCTGCCGCGAAAGACGCCGGCAAGGCCGCCGAGCACCGAGCCGATCACGAAGCCGAGCAAGGCCGCCGTGCTCGCCAGGATGAAGGTGCGGCCGGCCGCGACCTTCAACTCGTTCAGGACCGGGCGCCGGTTGGCCAGCGACAGGCCGAAATCGCCCTGCACCACATGCCCGAGCCAGAGGCCGAACTGCACCGGCAGCGGCTTGTCGAGGCCGTAATCCTTTCGCACCATGGCGACCGTTTCCGCCGAGGCGTCCGGCGGCAGGATGGCGTCGATCGGATCGCCCGGCGCGATATGCACCAGCATGAAGCAGACGAGGCTCACCGCGAGCGCAATCGGGATGGCGTAGAGAACGCGGCGGGCGGTGTAGAAGAACATGCGGGTTACCTCGAATAGGCGCGAACGGCGCGTTCGCCGACGGCGGCGGGCGCCATGTCGGCTCGATCCTTCACGTGAACGCAGCGTGCGGCGCGACCGGCGCTCGGCCGGCGCAACTCGGGAAGGCCCTCGCGGCAGACGCTTTCCGCCTCGCCGCAGCGCGGCGCGAAGGCGCAGGCATCCGGCAGATGACGCAGATCGGGCGGCGCGCCGGGGATCGTGACCAGCCGCGAACCGCGCGATCCCTCATGCACGGTGGCTCCGAGCAGGCCGCGCGCATAGGGATGCAGCGGCGCCCGCATCAGGTCGTCGACCGGGCCCTCCTCGATGAAACGGCCGGCATACATCACCGCGATGCGGTCGGCGATTTCGCCGGCGACGCCGAGGTCGTGGGTGACGAAGATCATGCCCATGCCCATTTCCTGCTGGATCTCGCGCAGCAGGAACAGGATCTGGATCTGCACCGACGCATCCAGCGCCGTGGTCGGCTCGTCCGCCAAGAGCAGCTTGGGACGGCAGGACAGCGCAATGGCGATCATGGCGCGCTGGCGCAGCCCTCCGGACAATTCGTGCGGATAGGCATCGAGGCGGCGTTTCGCGGACGGCACTTGCACCAGTTCGAGCAGGTTGAGCGCGCGTTTGCGCGCCTCGGAGCGATCGATGCGCTCGTGGCGCAGGATCGTTTCGGTGATCTGCCGGCCCACGGTAAAGACCGGATCGAGCGAGGTCATCGGATCCTGGAAGATCATCGAGACGAAGGCGCCGCGCAGCGCCGACATCTGTGCCTCCGACGCGGCCACGACGTCATGGCCGCCGACCTCGAGCGTGCCCGACATGACGGTCTTGGACGGCGGGTTCAGCCGCATCAGGGCCCGCAACGTCACCGATTTGCCGGATCCGCTCTCGCCGAGAATGCACAGCACCTCGCGTTCACACAGATCGAAATCGACGCCATTCACCGCATGGACGAAGCTGTTGCCCCCGGCTGCTCCACTTCCTTGGGCGAACTTGACGTTGAGTTCGCGGGCGCGGACCAGGGGCTCGACCATCACGCCACCATCCGCGGTGCGAGGCTGTGGCCACTGCCTGGAACCAGCACGACACACGCCGCGGCGTGGCCGGCTTCGCCATCGATCGGCGCGAGATCGGGCGTGCGTTGCGAGCA
>JAQGJF010001040.1 GCA_028290765.1 Tardiphaga sp. | reverse complement strand
CGCCGTCCTGCGAACGCAGGGACGAGCCGTGGAGAGATTGCGCGGGTCATGATCTACTCGGCGGCGAGGCGCCGGTCGGCAAGGTCGCCAGCGCCCATCGCGGCGGTGTCGGCATTCTTCGGATCGCCGCCTCGATCCGGGCTCGCGATCTCGATGACGCAGCCGGAGCCTGGAAAAATCGACAGCCGAAACTCGTGCAGCTTCACGATCGCGGCGACGAGATTGAGGCCGAGTCCCAGGCCGCGCACGCCCTGGAGTTTGTCCGATCGATAGAATCGCCGCAGCACGGCGTCGCGCTCCTCTTCGCTGATGCCGGGGCCGGTGTCGCGGACGCGGAGAATATGTTCGCCGCCCGCGCGGAGCAGCACGACTTCGACCCGGCCGCCGGCCGGGGTGAATTTGAGCGCGTTGTCGACGAGGTTGACGATCGCTTCCATCAACAGGTCGCGGTCGCCCTCCACCGTCGGTGCGTGTGCCGGGTCGATGTGCAGGGCGACGCCCTTGTCCTCGGCGATCGGCTCATAGAGATCGCCGATTTCGCGCAGGATGTCCGCGAGCGCGACCTGGCTAAAAGCGGCCGACCGGCGGCTGTTCTCGATTTCGGCGAGCCGCAGCAGCGCGGTGGTAATGGCCAGCGATTGATCGATACCGCCGATCGCCTTGTCGGCGACGGTTTGCAGCTGCTCCAGCGTCTTGGCGTTGTCGCGGCCTCGTTCCAGCAACAGCCGCGCCCGCGTCAGCGGCGTGCGGAGATCATGGGCGATGTCGTTTCCGACACCGGCGAGGGCATGGATCAGGCCCTCGATCTCGTCGAGCATGCCGTTGACGATTCCGGCGAGTTTTGAAAACGGATCGTTGCTGTTTCGGTGCGGCAGGCGTTCGCGCAGGTTTCCCGCCACGATGCGCGAGACGCGCTGGTTGATGGTGGCGATCTGGCGCTCGGCGCGCATGCTGAGCAGCACGCCTGTCGCGAGGCACAGCAGCAGCGCCGGGATGAGACCCAGCGCGAGCGCCTGGCTGACGACCTTGGAGAGCTCCATGGCCTCATCGACATTGCGGCCGATCACCAGCACCTCGCCATTCGGCAATGCGTGGCCGATCGCGCGAACCAGCCGCGTTTCGCCGGCGCCGGCGCGCATCAGTTGGGCGTTCTGCACCGTCGCGTCGAGCTTGAGGGCCGGGGGCAGGTGGACGAGATTGCCCGCGATCCGGCTGCCGTCGGAACGAAACAATCCGGCGAACTGGACGCCGCGCGGATCCTGCGCCAATTGCAGGTCGATCGCCGCCACCTTCTGCTCCAGCGGCAATGCGGAGACGACGTTCAACTGCAGGCTGACGACATGATCGGATCGCGTGACGAGATAGCTGTCGGTCTTCCAGTAGATGAAACCGAACAGTATGAGCACGAACACCACAAACGCGCCGAAGGCCACGGAGGCCCAGCGAAACGTGCTCGTCCGTACGATCCCGCGAATGCTCATCATGGTGCCGGCTGGATATATCGCGCCAGTCTATCTTACATTCAAGTCCTCTGCGACTCGGCCAAAACGGGCAATTTTGCGGCCGAGATAAGCGGCCACGACGGCCAGGAACAGCGCCAGCCCTAAGCCCAGGCCGGCGCCGGAGAGTGTCCCTCTCTGAAACACTTCTTGGTGGCACTCTGCACCTTCTCGAACGCCCGAACCTCGATCTGCCGGATCCGCTCGCGCGACACATTGAACTCCGCCGCGAGGTCTTCCAGTGTCACGGGCTCATCGGCGAGATGGCGCGCTTCGAAGATGCGGCGCTCGCGATGGTCGAGCACGCCGATGGCGCGGACCAGCGCGTCGTGCCGGTGATCCGTTTCGTCATGCGCGACGATGATGGCCTCGGGGGAAGGCGTCTCGTCGACCAGGGTGTCCTGCCACTCGCCGGCCTGGCCGTCGTCGTGGATCGGCGCATTGAGCGAGGCGTCTCCGCCCAGCCGCCGGTTCATGTCGATGACGTCCTGATCCTTGACGCCGAGATCGGTGGCGATCAGCGTCACCTGGTCGGGCCGCAGATCCGAATTCTCGAAAGCCGCGATCTTGCTCTTGGCCGAGCGGAGCTTGAAGAACAATTTCTTCTGGCTTGCGGTGGTGCCGATCTTCACCAGCGACCAGGAGCGCAGGATGTAGTCCTGTATGGCGGCCCTGATCCACCAGATCGCATAGGTGGAGAAGCGAAAGCCCATCTCCGGCTCGAAGCGGTTGACCGCCTGCATCAGGCCGACATTGGCCTCCGATATGATTTCCGAAACCGGCAGGCCGTAGCCGCGATAATTCATCGCGACCTTGGCGGCGAGACGCAGATGGCTGGTGACCAGTTGATCGGCGGCGTTACGGTCGCCGTGCTCGCGCCAGCGCCTGGCGAGCGCAAATTCCTGGTCACGTTCCAGCAGCGCGAAACGCCTGATGTCGCCCAGATAATTTCCACCGGGCCGGCCTGCGACCGGGGTTGATCGGCGGCCCGCGGAAGCCGGTATTCCGGTGGCTTTGCGGAATTCGCGGATGGAGGTTGCACTGGCAGTCATATCAATCACCCCTGGTTCTTCGAGATCTGAGGCCCCGCGGTTCGCGGCTTTTGGCGAAGCGAGAAGCCTTGTCCAAAACATAAGGGGAAGGCGGGGAGGGGCCACTAAATTGGCCTTTAAGACATTAAATTCGCGTTGAATGATGCAAGCTGGAGCAGGATTGTCAAAAGAATTGAAGCGGAACCGGGCGGAACGATCTCGCGCCCGTGAAGTGACGGAGCGTTCCGGCCCGGATTGCCAGTTACCGCGAGGCGTCAGCTGCAGCTGGATTGCCAGCGATAGGTCGGGCGATGGTGATAGATATCGTAACAGTCGCCGTCGTCGCCGTAGAGGCCGTAATCGTCATAGAGGCCGTCACCGAATCCACGCCTGGCGCCGAAACGGTGCATGGCATGCTGATGGAGACCTTCGGATCCGGCGCGATCGCCGAGGCCGGTGCGGCTGCCATCGATGCCGGTACGCCCGCCGTCGATATGATCGGCCATGCCACCGGAGCGTTCACCACCGAGGCCACTGATGTGTCCGCCGAGGCCGCCGATGTGTTCGCCACCGAGACCACCGACATGGCCGCCACCGAAGCCACCCATGTGGCCGCCACCAAAGCCGCCACCACCCATGTGACCGCCGCCGAAGCCGCCGCCGCCGCCTCCCATGTGGCCACCGCCACCGCCACCGCCCCCACCACCGCCACCGCCGCCTCCACCGCCGCCGCGCGCCTCGGCGGCAGCCGTCAGCAAGCTGCCGGCCAGCAGCGCCGTTACCGATATCATCATCAGTCGTTTCATCATGACATTTCCTTTCTTGTGAATGGAGCGTCCGGCACGCGGCGGTCAGAACCGGCGAGGCGTGCAGCCCAATGGGCGTCCCGATCATTTCGAGATGGGGATCGCGCCGGTGCGCAACCACTAAATTCAACGTGACCGGTCGGTGTGTGCGCTACGCGCCCTGCGCATCGGCCAGGGAAATGGGTCTGCCGCTTGCCGAGCATGGCTGGTCGGCGCTCGCCGGACAGACGATTTCGGCGACGCAGCCGGGACCGGTCGAGAGCGTGAGCTTGAAGCCGTGCAGCTTGACGATGGCGGAGACGAGGCTGAGGCCGAGACCGACGCCGAAGGTATTGCGGCTCTTGTCGGACCGATAGAAGCGCCGCATCACCGCATCGCGTTCGCCTTCCGCGATGCCAGGCCCGGTGTCCGCAATCCGGATCACGCTCCCGTTGGGACGCTGGACCAGCGCCAGCGTGATCGATCCGCCCTCCGGCGTGAACTTGACGGCGTTGTCGACCAGATTGGCTACGGCTTCGAGCAGCAGGCTGCGGTCGCAATTGACCTTCACGTCGTCTTCCGCGCTGACATGCAGCGCGACATGCTTGTCTTCGGCGATCGGCTCGTAGAGTTCGCCGACTTCCCGCACCAGGTCTGCCAGCGAAGTACCGTCGAAATTGGCGCGGCCCCGGCTGTTTTCGATCTCCGTGATGCGCAGCAGCGCGGTGATGATGACCAGCGACTGGTCGACGCCGCCGATCGCCCGGTCCGTCACTTCCTGCAGTTCCTTCAACGTGGTGGCGTTGGCGCGGCCGCGTTCGAGGCCGACCCGCACTCGGGTGAGCGGCGTGCGCAGATCATGCGCGATCTCGTTGCCGACGCTGGCCATGTCTTCGACGAGAATCTCGATTTCGTCGAGCATGCCGTTGGCGACGACCGCGAGCTTGTCGAACGGATGTTCGAGTCCCGCGGTGGGAACCCGTTCGCGCAGATTGCCGCCGGCGATGCGCCGGACCATGGCATTCAATTCCGTGACGCGGCGTTGAATGCGAACGCTGATGAGCATGCCGATCAGCAGGCTGAGGCCCAGCGCGACCGGAAGCGCCAGCAGCAGAGCGCGGCCGATGATTCCGGCCAGTTCCTTGATCTCGCCGTTGTGCCGGGCGATGATCAGGATGTCGCCGTTCGGCAGGTGGCGCGCGGCGGCGCGCACTGACATGACTTCGTCCTGGCCGCGCTCCAATCGCACGACGTCCGCGGTCTGCGTCGGCGCGTCAATGACAAGGCGAGGCGGCAGGCTGTCGATGTTGCCGGCGAGGCGCCGTCCGTCGGCGCCGAACAGGCCGGCGAGCTTGACGCGGCGCGGATCGGTATTCAGGCGGTCTTCGATCGCGTCCAGACGCCGTTCCGGGGTTTCGGCGGCGATGATCTCGCTCGCGTCGGTAACGGTCGCATCCATGCTGGCCTGCATGGTCGCAGCCGCGCCCCAATAGACGAGGGCGGAAAACAGCACGATGCAGCCGGCGAAAGCGATCGAGGTCCAGCGGAAGGTGGTGGTACGGACAAAGTCAGGGAACTTCACGAAGAATAAATCCGGCGCCGCGCACATTGTGAATCATCGGCGATTCACCGGGCCCATCCACCTTGTGCCGCAGCCGGCCCATGTGAACGTCGACCAGGTTGGTTGCCGGTACGAATTTGTAGTTCCAGACTTCCTCGAGCAGCATCGCCCGGGTCAGCAACTGGTCGCTGCGCTGCATCATGTATTCGAGCAGGCGGAACTCGCGCGGCAACAGGTCGACCGCGCGTTCGCCGCGTTTCGCGGTGCGCTTGATCAGGTCGAGTTCGAGTTGCCCGACGCGCAGGATGGTCTCGCGGGATTCGACCGGCCGCCTCAGCAAGGCTTCGATGCGGGCGATCAGTTCGATGATCGCGAACGGCTTGGTCAAATAGTCGTCGCCCCCCATCCGCAACCCGCGGACGCGGTCATCGACGCCGCCCAGCGCGCTCAGCACCAGAACCGGAGTCCGCATTTGTTCCTGGCGCAGCGCTTCGATGATGGTGAGGCCATCCATGCCCGGCAGCATCCGGTCGACGATCATCGCATCCGACCGGCAGGAGCGAGCCTTGTCGAGCCCTTCGATGCCGCTGGCGGCCCATTCGGTCTCATAACCGCGCTGTTGCAGCTCCGCGGTAATTTCCTCGGCGGTCTCAGTGTCGTCCTCAATGAGCAGAATTTTCGTCATCGCCGTGTTCCCGATAGCCGCGCTCCAGTTCTCGGTCCGGTACCGAGCTGGTTTTCCTCGTGCAACCTGATCGTGCCAAGGCATTTTGGTCCCGTCCATCTGCTGTAGGTGTTTCTCAGCGGGGTCTTGTTGCCCTGGATCGACCGACGCTTTCGCCCCTGACGGGAGCGGAACAGCGTCTATTGTCCAAACAGCCTCACTTTTAGTGAATCGAGGGCCAGCGGCGGTTGCCCAAGCCAGATCTAGGCCGCGGCGTCCGATTTCACCATTAAATACGCTGTTAGATTCAGGGGCTTAGACAACGCGTTTGCAGCATGGCGGCGAATTTCAATCATACCGAGTGCCGCTGCTGCTGGTCCTGCTGCGATTGAGGAACGGTCAGCGGCCGGCGACAAGGCCGGCCCGCGGTTGTGGCGTCTGGGCGGAACTCGGTCGGCCCGGCGCGATTCACGCCTGCATGGGCAATCCGGAAAGCACCTTGTCGAGCGTGATCGGATAATCCCGGACTCGCGCGCCACAGGCGTTGTAGACGGCGTTGGCGAGCGACGCCCCGGCGCCGCAGATTCCGAGTTCGCCGATGCCCTTGCTCTTCAGCGGATTGGATTTGTCGTCCAGTTCGGCCAAAAAGATGGCGTCGATGGCCGGAATATCGGCGTGTACTGGTACGTGGTATTCGGCGAGATCGTGATTGACGAAGTAGCCGAAGCGTGGATCGAGCGCCATCTCTTCATGCAGCGCGGCACCCACGCCGAACACCATTC
>JAQGJF010001028.1 GCA_028290765.1 Tardiphaga sp. | reverse complement strand
GGTCGGCGCATAGCGATAGGCGCTGCCGGCGTGGACTCCGATCGGCAGGCCGAGCCGCTCGGCGGCCTGGTAGATCGGCCAGAGCTGGCGGCGACCGAGCGTGACCTCGCCGGACACCAGCATCATGATTTGCACGAAGCGCGGGTCGTCGGCCCGGCGTTCGATTTCCGCCACCGCAAGTTCGGTGTTGTGGGCCGGGATCATGATCGACGCCCGCAACCGCGGGTCGCGATTGAGCCATTCGTCGCGGATCCAGTCGTTGGTGGCGCGGCAGAACACCGCCGCCATGTCCTCGCTGTGCATCACCTGGGCGCCGTAGAGGCAGTTCAGGATGCCGAATTGCGGCTGGTAACGATCGAGCACATCGCTCTGCATCGCCTGCAGCAAAGACCCTGGCTTGGCGGTTCCCTCGAGCTTCCAGTCGGGGCGGCACGACAGCGGCGCATTCTGCGGATAGGAGGTGAGGCTGAGATTGAGACGATCGAGCGCGCGAACCGAAACCATTTCGCGCCAGTAATCGTCGAGATAGGGCAGCAGCACATGCATGCCCGGCAAGGCCGGATGCAGGTCGCAATCGATCGCGCCGGCATATGTCGCCGGATGATCTATTTCGGCTGACGGGCGGCCTGCCACCATGAACGCGTCTCTGCTCGCTGTAAGGCTGAAGGTTTCGGTCGACCTGCGACCATGCTTATATTGACGCATCAATAAATGACGTGTCAATTGATTTGATCCGGATCAATGCGCCGGGAACCTGACGGATTGGCCGACATGCGGACCCCCACCAAGACAGCGCTGAAGACGCCCCGGAAGACGGCGGTGAAAACGCCGAGAACGAAGGCGCAGGCCGGCGGCGGATCAGCGACTGACGTGCTGCTCACGCAGCAGCACATCACGGTACTACTGGTCAGCATCGGCCTGCGGCTCAACCGCGGCGCCAGCGCCTATTACCGCGCCGCCTTCGACATCGGCATGGCGGAATGGCGGCTGCTGCTGGTGCTGGGCAGCACCGAATCCCTCAATGTCGGCGAATTGTCCGAGGCCGCCGACGTCGACAAGGCCGCGGTCAGCCGCAGCCTGGCCCTGCTCGAGGAACGCCAGTTGGTCACCGTGGCGCAGACCCGGACACGCGGCCGCGCCGCGATTGCCAAGCTGACGCCGGAAGGCAAGAAATTGTCAGCGCGGCTGATGCAGGTGTCGCTGGAGCGCCAGGCCCGGCTGTTCAAGAATTTCACCGGCGCCGACAAGGCACGCCTGAACGCTCTGCTGGATCGACTCTCGCAGGACCTGACCGGCGCCGATTGGGATCAATAGAGCCAACGGCTCACCGCTCCTGCGCCCTCCTCCTTCATCTCACCGGAGACATTCATGAAGATCCAGGATTTGTTCGACGTGCACGGCCTCGCCGTACTGATCACCGGCGGCGCCAGCGGCATCGGCCTCGCTTATGCACAGGCAATGGCGGCCAACGGCGCCCGCCTCATGGTGGCCGATATCAATCCCGAGAGGCTGGCCGATTCGGTGAGCGCGCTGCGGGCGCTCGGCGCCGAGGTCGAGGGTGAAACCGTCGACGTCACCCAACGCGCCGACCTCGATCGCGTCGTCGCGGCGACGGTCAAGCGCTTCGGGCGTATCGACGTCGCCTTCGTCAATGCCGGCATCAGCGGCGGGCCGGGTTTCCTTGGCGCCGACGGGACCCGCAACCCGGAACGCGCACTGGAATTCATTCCCGACGAATTGTGGACGCGGGTGATGGAGACCAACCTGACTTCAGTGTTCCGCAGCTTCCAGGCACTGCTGCCGCAGATGAAACAACAAGGCGGCGGGCGCATCATCGTGACCAGTTCGATCTCCGCGACCAAGACCGAAATTTATGTCGGCTCGGCTTATGTCGCCTCCAAGGCCGGCGTCGCGCAATTCGTCCGCCAGGCCGCGCTCGAACTGGCCAAATTCAACATCCTCGTCAACGCCATCGCGCCGGGCCCGGTGATCACCAATATCGGCGGCGGACGCTTGAAGGAGAGCGACGCGCGCAAACCGTTCGAAAGAGTGTGCCCGATGCATGAGGTCGCCAGCCCGGATGATCTCAAGGGTGCCGCGATCTATCTGGCGTCGAAGGCGTCGCGCTTCGTCACCGGCGCGCAGATCGTGGTCGACGGCGGGGTGACGTTGGGTGAGGCGGATTGAGGCTGCATCGATGGATGATCGGCGTGAGGCCTTGCGCATGTCTTCCATGACATCCGAACGTGGCGATAAACCCTGCGGCGGTTGCGCCTCCTGATGAATTGGTTCATGATTGGCCCAAATTGATCTGGCATTGGCCCACCCATGGCGGGCTGCAAGCGAGGCCCGCCCATGGTAATCGACGACATCTCGTTCATTCCGCTGCAATCAGCACTCCCTGCCGGCGGTGCCTACGGAATGTCGAAGTCGCTCGCGACGGCGCGAGCGACAACGCTGGTGCGGCTCAGGTTGGCCGACGGGACCGAAGGCATCGGCGAATGCTGGGGCATGCCGCAGGTGAACATCGCGGTTCTGCCGCTGGTCAAAAGCTACCTGATCGGAACCAATGTGCTCGATATCGAGCACGCTTATTCGCTGATGCTGGCCCGCCATTATCATTTCGGCGTGCAAGGCCCGATGACATGGTGCATTTCGGGTGTCGACATGGCCGCCAAGGATGCGGCCGGCAAGAGACTGGGCCTGCCGGTTCACCGGCTGATCGGTGGCAAACAGGCCGCGCACGTGCGGATCTATGGCTCGGGCGGCTATCTGACCGAGAACAGCGCGCGCGATTTCGAGCCGCAGATCGAAGCAATGGCAAAAGCCGGGCTGCGCGCCGTCAAGATCAAGATAGGCGTCTCTCCGGCCAATGACGAGGAGCGCGTGGCAGCGGCCCGGCGCATTCTCGGGCCGGATGTGGAAATTCTGGTCGACATCAACTCGAACTATACGCTGGATCTGGCGCGAGAGAGCATCACGCGGCTGGCGCCCTACAAGATCGGCTGGGTCGAAGAGCCTTTGGCTCCGCAGGACTTCTCCGGATACGAGATTCTCCAGCGCTGGAGCCCGGTGCCGATCGCGACCGGCGAAGCGCTCTATACCGCGTTTGACTTCAAGCGCTTGATCGATCGTCGCGCGGTCGACGTGGTGCAGCCGGACCTCTCGCTGTGCGGCGGTTTCTGGCAGGGCCGGCAGATTGCGCAGCTCGCGATGATGGAGCATTTGCGCCTGTCGCCCCATGTCTGGGGCAGCGGCGTCGGACTCGCCGCAGCGGTCCATTTCGTCGCCTCGCTGCCGGTCTATCCGCATGCCAACAATATTCCGCGACCGACGCTGGTCGAATATGATCTCGGCACCAATCCGTTGCGCGATTCCATCCTGAAGAACCCGTTGAAGCCAATAGAGGGCGTGATCGCGGTTACGGACGCGCCCGGCCTCGGCATCGAAGTGGACTGGGATGCGGTCGATCGCCATGTCCTCCGCTGAGACCGGCCATGCTGCGGCGACGGCCGCGCGCCGGCCCGTGCTGGAAATCGAAGATCTGAAAACGTGGTTCTACACCGACGCCGGCATCGTCAAGGCCGTCAACGGCGTGACGTTGTCGATTGCCCACGGAGAAACCCTGGCGATCGTCGGCGAATCCGGATCCGGCAAGTCGGTTACCGGCCTCACCATCATGCGCCTGCTCGGGCGCCGCACGGCCAGCACCGGCGGCCGCGTCGAGGGCGGGCAAATCCGTTTTCACGGCCGCGACGGCCATTCGGTCGATCTCATCGCCGCTTCCGACGCCGAGATGACGCGACTGCGCGGGCGCGACATTGCGATGATCTTCCAGGATCCGATGTCCAGCCTCAACCCGGTATTCCCGGTCGGTGACCAGATCGCGGAGCCGATCCGCATCCACAAGAAGGTCGATCGCCGCAGCGCCCGCCAGATGGCCATCGGGCTGCTGCGCGACGTCGGCATCACCGATCCCGAGAGGCTGGTCGACGCTTTTCCGCACCAGCTTTCGGGCGGCATGCGCCAACGCGTCATGATCGCGATCGCGCTTGCCTGCGACCCGCTGCTGCTGATCGCCGACGAGCCGACCACGGCACTGGACGTCACCATCCAGGCCCAGATCATCGCGCTCCTGAAGCGGTTTCAGCAAGAGCGCGGCATGGCGCTGATCTTCGTGACGCATGACCTGAAGCTGGTGGAGGAGATCGCCGATCAGGTGGCCGTGATGTACGCCAGCCAGATCGTGGAGCAGGGTCCGGCGGCCGAGGTGCTGAACCACCCGCGCCATCCCTACAGCAAGGCGCTGCTGGCCTGCACCCCACATGGTGCCGGCCACGGGGCCCGTCTTGTGCCGATACCGGGCGTTTTGCCTAGTCCGCTGCAACCGCCGGAGGGCTGCCGCTTCCATCCGCGCTGCGCCCTGGCGATCGTCGATTGCAGCCGCATTTCGCCCGAACTCGAACGCGTGGCTGCGGACCATGTCTCGCGGTGTTTCCGCTGGCGCGAGCTTGCATCGTGACCGACGCGCCCGCCAAACCCGCTGCCGGCCAGGATCGCGATCAGCCGCTGCTGACGGTGACCGGCTTGAGCAGGCATTTCGGCACCAGTCCCGTCGTCCGCGCCGTTCACGAGGTATCGTTCACGCTGGACAAGGGCACCGTGCTCGGTGTCGTCGGCGAATCCGGCTCCGGTAAATCGACCATCGGCCGCCTGGTGCTGCGATTGCTGGAGACCACCGCCGGCAAGGTGATCTTTGCCGGCCAGGATCTGGCGGCTCTCGCGCCGCAGGAGCTCCGACGGTTCCGTCGCCACATGCAGATGATCTTCCAGGATCCGTTTGCAAGCCTCAACCCGCGAATGACGATCGGCGACTCGCTGGTCGAACCGATCCGGCTGCATCGCGGCCTCGACAAGGCGAAGGCACGCGAACAGGCAGGGCTGCTGCTCGAACGGGTCGGCCTGACGCGCGAGCATCTCAAGCGCTATCCGAGGGCCTTTTCCGGCGGCCAAAGGCAGCGCGTGGCGATCGCCCGCGCGCTCGCGTCCAATCCAGGTTTCATCGTGGCCGACGAGCCGGTTTCGGCACTGGACGTGTCGATCCAGGCGGAGGTGCTCAATCTCCTGCAGGACCTGCAGCGCGATCTTTCGCTGACGCTGATGTTCATCAGCCACGACCTCTCGGTCGTGGAAGTCATCGCGGACCGGGTCATGGTGCTCTATCTCGGCAGCATCATGGAGCTGGCGCCGAGCGCAGAGCTGTTTCGGCATCCGGCCCATCCCTACAGCGCGGCGCTGATGCATGCGGCCCCCGGCTCGCGGCCCGGCCGCCAGCGCATCGTTCTCGCCGGCGAGATTCCAAGCCCGAGCGCGCCGCCATCGGGCTGCGTTTTCCGCACGCGCTGCCCCTTCGTCCTGCCCGACTGCGCGCGGCTGGTTCCAGCGCTCCGCGAAACGACGCCCGGCCACTGGAAGGCTTGCATCCGTGACGACCTTGTCCTCTGAAGCACCGCACGATCCGGCGCGTACCGTGCTGGTCGCGGGCGGGCTTGGATTCGTCGGCTCCCATGTCGTGCGCGCGCTCGTCAACGCCGGATATTTTCCGGTGCTGCTCGGTCCGGACATGGCCGAGAACCGGCTCGTCGATATTGCGGGACGCTATGACAGGATCGAGGGGTCGATCGCGGACCGCGCCGGGCTTGCCGCGGCCTTCGGCCGGTTCAAGCCGTCGCTGGTGGTTTCCTGTGTCGCGCACAGCGTCGGCAAACTCGGCCTGATGCGTTCGGGCGAGACCGAATCCGATGCGGCTTTCGAGATCAACGTGGCCGGCCACGGCAAGCTCATCGAAGCCGCATGTGCCGCCGGTGTCCGCCGCATCGTCTGGACCAGTTCGACGGTCGTCTATGGGCCGGCTTCGGACTATGCCGATACTCGCGTCGATGAGGACGACAGGCCCGCTCCGACCACCATCTACGGTCTGACCAAACAGATGGCCGAGGCACTGTCGGTATTCCTGGCGCGCCGCCATGGCATCGACATCGTCGGGTTGCGCCTGCCGCTGATCCTCGGCCACGGGCTTTGGTATCAAGGCGCCGCCAGCGCCATTGTCGATGTCTTCGCCGCCGCCCGCGTTGGCCGTGCGACGCGGGTCGCTTTCCACGACCGGCCGGTCGATCTGATGCATGTCTGCGACGTCGCCGACGCGGTGCTGGCCGTGCTCGGCCATGCCGGCCCGCTGGAACCGGTTTACAATCTCAAGGGTTTCGAGGCTGGCATCACCGACCTCATCGACGAAATACGCCGGCTGAAGCCCGATGCCCGTATCGATCTCGATCTGACCGAGCCCGCGCTGCTGTTCCCGCTGATCGACGGCAGCCGGCTCGCCATGGCGACCGGCTTTTCGTCTCGCTACAATCTCGGCGGCCTCGTCCGCGATCTCTTGTTTCCAGAACCGGAGCACTCCCATGTTTGAGCAACGCCTGGCCGAACTCGGCATCACTTTGCCGGAGGCGGCATCGCCATCGTTCAACTACGTGCCGGTGGCGCTGCACCGGGGTATTGCCTATGTCGCGGGACAATTGCCCAAGGTCGACGGCGAGGTAAAGGTGCAGGGCAAGGCGGGGGATACGGTCTCGCCCGACGTGGCGCGGGCGGAAGCGCGCATCTGCATCCTGCAGGGATTGGCCTGCCTGAAACAGGCGCTCGGCACGCTCGACCGGATCGAGCGCGTGCTCAAGGTGACTGGCTTCGTCGCGTCCGCGGCCGGCTTTAACGACCAGCCGAAAGTTCTGGATGCCGCGTCCGACCTGCTCGGCGAGATCTTTGGCGAGGCAGGCCGCCACGCCCGTTCCGCCATTGGTGTCGCCGAATTGCCGCGCAACGCGGTGGTGGAGATCGAGATGGTCGTGGCCTATCGCGACTGATGCAGCTTGAATAACGAGGATTCCTGCAACGGGGCGGCAGGCATCTCATGGATCGCACGGATCCGGATCTTGGCCCCGGGTGGAGACAAAAACACGATGTCCATTTTCAACCTGTCAGGCCTGATGGACCGGCGCACGGTGCTGGCGCTCGGCGGCACGGCCGCTGCGGCCGCCCTTGTCGGACCGGCCGCCGCGTCCGATCTCTATGGGCCGAACGCCGCCGGAGCGAAGTCCGGCGGCACGCTCAATATGGGCCTCCTGGTCGAGCCTCCGGGCCTCGATCCCTTCCATCAGGCCGCCGATGCCCGCATCCGGTTGACCGTGCTGATCTATCAGGGCCTGTTTTACGAAAGCCCGGACGGCAAGGCGACGCCGCTGCTCGCCGAAGGCTTCGATCTGTCAGCCGACCGGCTCGTCTATACGATACGGCTGCGCAAGGACGTGAAGTTTCATACCGGTCAGGCCA
>JAQGJF010001005.1 GCA_028290765.1 Tardiphaga sp. | reverse complement strand
GGCGCGTCGGCGAGGGCGAGGACAAATTTCGCGGCCGCGACGGCAATCTGACCGTCACCACCATGGACTGGCAGGATCCGCTCTGCGAGGCGTTCATGGCCGGCGCGATGAGCCTCGGCATCCCCCGCAACCCCGATTACAACGGCGCCATCCAGGAGGGCGTCTCCTACGCCCAGCGCACCATTCAAAACGGCTTGCGCGTCAGCGCGGCGACCGCGTTCCTGCGTCCGGCGATGCAGCGGCCGAACCTCCATGTCCGCACCCATGCCCATGCCACCGGCATCACCTTCGAAGGCAAGCGCGCGACCGGTGTGCGCTACGCCCGCGGCGGCAAGGGCGGCGCCGCCGTCGAGGTGCGCGCGGCCAGGGAAGTCATTCTGGCCGGCGGCACCTACAATTCGCCGCAGCTGCTGCAATTATCGGGTGTCGGTTCGCCGGATCTGTTGAACTCGCTCGGCATCGAGGTGCGCCACGCGCTGCCCGGCGTCGGCGAGGGATTGCAGGACCATTACGCGCCGCGCTCGGTCGCCCGCGTCAAGAACATCAAGACCATCAATGAACGCCGGAGCGGCCTCAGTCTGATGCTGGATGCGATCAAATGGGCGACGACGCGGCGCGGCCTGCTCTCGCTGTCGCCGACCATGGTCTATTGCTTCTGGCACTCCGGCGAGAGCACCGAGAGCTCCGATCTGCAGCTGACGTTCACGCCGGCGAGCTACCAGGAAGGCGTTCAGGGGCAGCTCGAAAACGAGCCCGGCATGACGGTGGCCTCGTGGCAGCAGCGGCCGGAAAGCCGCGGCTATGTCCGCGCCCGTTCGGCCGATCCGTTCGAAGCCCCGATCATCCAGACCAACTACCTGACCGAGGAGCTCGACCGCCGCACTGTCGTCGCCGGCATGAAGCTGGCGCGGCGCCTGCTAGCCTCGACGCCGCTGGCGCCGTATTACGCCTATGAAGACTTCCCCGGACCGAACGTGCAGACCGACGACGAATTCCTCGCCGCCGCCACCGAGCGCGGAACGACGACGTTCCACCCCGGCTGCACCTGCCGCATGGGTCCGGCCGACAACTCATGGGCCGTGGTCGACGACCAGTTGCGCGTGCACGGGCTGCAAAACCTGCGCGTGGTCGATGCCTCGATCATGCCGCGGATGATCTCGGCCAATCTCAACGCCTCGACCATGATGATCGCCGACAAGGCCTCCGACATGATCCGCGGCCGCAGCGCGCCGGAGCCCGCGGGCATTGTCGGTTGAAGGGGGATTGTTGCCGGTCAGGAAACGTCGCAGGAAACGTCGGTCGTCGACCCTACAGCGCTTCCCGGTCATATCGGATTACTCTGTGATCCGATATGACCGGGAAGCGCCGTAGATTCTCGTGTTGGCGCATGTCCTTGTCGGCGAACCGGATCCCACTTCGCCGGGACATGCGCTAGGCGGATCTATGACGCCAATGCACGATCAACGGCGGCGATGGCGTGAATCGTGGTTGTATCGAAAAGCGGGACAGCGCTGTCTTCTTCGGAGATGAGAAGCATGATCTCGGTACAACCAAGGATGACGGCCTGCGCGCCTTGCGCGACCAGGCCTGCGATAATCTTGCGATAGGCTGCCCGCGATTCGGCAAGGACTTCACCCGCAACCAATTCCCGGTAGATGATGTCGTGAACGACACACCGGTCAGGTGCCGGCGGCACCAACACATCGAGGCCGAACAGGTCTCGCAGGCGTCCCTTGTAAAAGTCCTGCTCCATGGTGAAGGCGGTGCCGAGCAAACCGACTTTCGTCACCCCGGCTGCTTTTACTTTCTGCGCCGTCGGATCCGCGATGTGAAGCAGTGGGATATTAACGGCCTCGGTGACCGCGTCGGCCATCCGGTGCATGGTATTGGTACAGATCACGATGAAGTCTGCGCCGCCGCGTTCCAACCGGATCGCGGCATCTTTCATCTTTTCCGTCAACGCGTCCCAATCGCCCTGATGCTGGAGGCGCTCAATTTCGCCAAAATCGACAGACCACATCAGGCTGCGAGCCGAGTGAACGCCGCCCAGCCGTCTTCGAACTTCGCGGTTGATAATCCGGTAATATTCGGCGGAGCTCTCCCAGCTCATACCGCCGATCAGGCCGATAACCGCGTGCTGGTGCATCCGGCGCCCCCGAGAACTTGATACCCTAGGGCCCGCGCCGCCAGGGCGACTTCAAGAACCGCAACACAATGGCCGCCGCGACGATCACGCCTATCACCGGAATCCAGAACAGCAAGGCACCCAGCAGCACAACCAGCAGCACGGTCACAATGGCGACGATCGCCAGAGCCACCAGGACGATGCCGAGCGGTCCGAACTTCGCGACATAAATCCGCTGGCTGAAATGCGGGCCGGCAAAGCCGTCGAACCGCCCCGATCGCAACGGCGCACCGGGCGGAATGATCTCGGGCTCCACGCGCGGTCGTTCCGCTCTCGGGGTTGGTGGTTTTTCCGCCATGATGTTTCCGCTGTTTCGCTAATCTAAAGAGATATTTGTCCGGCCCAGATTGCGCAAGTGCCGGAGAAAGACAATGTCGCGGCGATGTGGCCACGGCGTGGCCGTCGTCCCGGCCTTGAGCCGGGACCCAGAACCCCTGGCCTGCACGATTGAAGGAAGGCATCTCCTGCCGTGCTTCAATGAGAATCCAGGGAGTCTGGATCCCGGCTTTCGCCGGGATGACTCGTTGAGAGCGATATCCTAGAGCTTCTCCAGAACCGCCCGCGCGATCCCGCCGGTCCCGTCGGCACCGCCCACTTCATAAGGCCTGATACCGCCCGTCAAAGCCGCATCGACGGCGTCGCGGATCAGGCTGCCGGCGCGCACCGCTTCCGCGCTGTCGTGGCGTCGGCCCAGCCACTCGACCATCATCGCCCCCGACAGGATCGCCGCGATCGGATTGGCCTTGCCCTGGCCGGCGATGTCGGGCGCGGTGCCGTGACACGGCTGGAACACCGCATGCTTGTCGCCGACATCGGCCGACGGCGCAAAGCCCATGCCGCCGCAGAGGCCGGCGGCGAGATCGGACAAGATGTCGCCGAACATGTTTTCGGTGACGAGCACATCGAATGTCCAGGGCCGTTTCAGCATATACAGCGCGGTCGCATCGACATAGGCGCGGTCGGCCTTGATGTCCGGATGCCGCGCGGCGCACTCATCGAACAGCTTGCGAAAGAACGCAAAGCTGGTGAAGACGTTGGCCTTGTCGACGCAGGTCACGAGGCCCTCTTTGCCCTGCGCCCGTCTCGACCTTGCCAGCTCAAAGCTGAAATTGAACAGCCGTTCGCTGACCTCGCGGGTGATGACGAGCGTATCCCGCGCCTCCCGGTCATCGATCACGACGCCTTTGCCGCGCGATGCGAACAACCCCTCGGTCGATTCCCGGATCAGCACGAAGTCGATGTCGGCGGCGCGCGGATCGGCCAGGGCGTTCGGTACGTTCGGCAAGGCGCGGATCGGGCGCACGCCGGCGTAGAGGTCGAATGCGAAGCGCAAATCGAGCTGCGGAGCGATCTCGGTGCCGTCGGGATAGCGGATATCGGGCCATCCCATGGCGCCGAGCAGGATGGCGTCGGCGCTGCGGGCGGCTTCCAGTGTCTTGTCCGGAAGCGCCTTGCCCGTATCGCGGTAGGTAAAGGCGCCTGCCTGGTGCTCCTCGAAATGCAGCGCGAACCCGCCGATCCGCTCGGCCGCGCGCTGCAGTATGGCGATGCACGGCGCCATGACCTCGACGCCGATACCGTCGCCGGGGAGCACGCAAATGTTGAGCACGTTGTTTGATCGCATCGTCGGTCTTCCTGTTGCCCTGCAACATGAGAATGCCACTGTCCTAAGATTCGGGAATAGGCCGCGCACGGCAATACCGATGACCAGCTATGCCGCCCGATTCCGCCTTGTCAAATCGGTACGCCCGGCTCAGATTGGCAGGAGGTTGGCAGCCACCGGAGCACCGGTTCAGACCGACCGTGAACATTGGGGGAGCAAATGATTAGGTTTGCTATCGTTGGCGCCGCTCTGGTCGGCGCCGCCGGGCTTTTCAGCGGTTCGGCCATTGCACAGGAAGTCAAACAGGAAACCAAATCATCGTCCGGCCAGGCGATGATTTCTCCGGTCACTCAGGATCAGCTCAACGCGGCCGGCAAGAGCGCCAGCAACTTTCTTTTGACCAACGGCGACTACGCCCAAACCCGCTTCCATCCGGCCAAGCAGATCACGCGCGACAACGTCAAGGGTCTGCACGTCGCCTGGATCTTCCAGACCGACGTCAAGGAATCGCTGGAAACCTCGCCGATCGTCATCGACGGCATCATGTATGTGACGACGTCGTTCAGCCACGTCTATGCGCTCGACGCCAAAACCGGCGAACAGCTCTGGCACTATAATCACAAGATGGGCCCCGTCACGGTCTACTGCTGCGGTCCCAATAACCGCGGCGTCCAGGTCTTGGGCGACATGGTCTATCTCGGCACGC
>JAQGJF010000999.1 GCA_028290765.1 Tardiphaga sp. | reverse complement strand
GAGACCGCCTGGCCGCTGGCCGGCTTTTCAAGCTTCAGTATTTTGGGATTGGGGGTAGCAACCCCCTGCGGCGCAGAGCCCGACAGCTGCGCCAAGAGAACCGGAGCATTCATTGCGAAAAACCTTGAAAATATTCGCCCGAGACGGGCCCGGCTCTAAAAATCTAGAACGTGAAGTAGTTCGTTAAACTATTGTTAGGGAACCGGAGTCGTCAAGGAATGAAGCAACATTGTCGGGCATTCGAGCGAACGCGGTTAAATTCGCCAAGATCCGGCGTAAGCCTAGGCAAACACAGCATAAACTGAAATTAGACGACTGAAAAAACAGGTTGCATTTAAGCCTGGATACCTTGGGGGGATTGCGCTTGTTTCACAGATTGATGCAAATTGCATATTTCGCAGTTTGAGGCGAACTGCGAAGGAAAATTCTTGCTCACCGAAAAGCATCGCGATCACGCCGCGCTCGAACGGGCCACCAAGGGGTCGATCCGCTCGGGGGATCTGGACCGATGGAGTTGCCAGGCGACGGCGAGCAGGCTCAGGCCTCCGATCACCGTGAGCGCGCCGCCGGCCGTGGAAAGCGCCTCCCCGAGCGCCGTCGGCACGCCGCCGAAGCCCTGCTCGGCCAGCACGGCGATCAGTGTCGGCGCCACCGCCGAGCCGGTGATGCCGACCCACGCAAAGTGAACGCCGGTGATCTTCCCGATCGCCGCGCCGGGCGACAGATGGACGACGGTGGAAGTGCCGATCGTGAACAGGCTCGCTGCCAACAGGTTGAACACCGCCAGCAGCGTCCAGGTCATCGCAATGGACGAACTCAGCGGGATCATGATCGCGGGAAACAGGATCACCGCCGACACGATCACCCCGAGCAGCGGAACGGCGGGCAGCCCGAAGCGTCGGTGCGTGATATCGACGAGAAATCCGGCGATGAACTGGCTGGCGGTGCTGAGAAACAGCACGATCAATCCGAAGGTCAGCCCGATTTCGCCGGCTGGTATCTTCCAGGTGCGGCCGAGAAACGCCGGGACCCAGGACGAGTAGCTCACCGACAGCATGATGGTCGCGGCGTTGGCGATGAACAGCGGGAGAAATACCGCCCATCTGGTGCGCACCATCGAAAAAGCTTCGCGGGTGCTGACCGCCTTTTCAGTGGCGGCGGAGCGGCGTACCGGCTCCGGAAACGTGAAGATGAGCAACGCGACGGGCAGCGAGATCGCACCGCAGGCGATCAGGACGAGTTGCCACGCCCGAACCGAGATTCCGATGATGGGCAGCACGACGGTCCCGGTTTCGCCGACCAGATGCAGGATGGCGCCGCCTGCGAGCAGCGCGCAACCGCCGCCGAGGCTTGCCCCCATGGCCCAGATCGCCACCGCCCGTCCGCGAAAACGCGGCTCGAACGAGTCCTTGATCAGCGACATGCTGGCCGGACCGCAGGCGGCCTCGCCGGCGCCGACGCCGCATCGCCCAAGGAACAGCGCGGCGTAGTTGGTGACGCTGCCGCAGAAGATGGTCGCCGTGCCCCAGGCCGCGATCGCGATCGACAGAATGCTTCGGCGCGGAAAGCGGTCGACGAGAACGCCGATATAAGACCCGCCAACCGCGTAGGTCATGATGAAGGCGGCGCCGATCAGGAAGCTCATCAGCGTGTCCGATATGGCCAGATCGCGCTTGATCGGCTGCACCAATAGCGGCAACGCGGTCCGATCGATGAAGGCGATCGCGTTGACCAGGCACAGGATGGCGGCCATCCGCCATTGCGTGAAGGTCGGCGCGTCGGTCACAGGCTTTTGCATCATTTCCTCCCGATGTTTTGCTTGAACGGCTGCGCTTTCTTGGCGGCGCTTGGCCTGATGGTGTTGTTTCGACTAGATCGCAGCTCCAGGTCTTTCAGCCGTGGCGCGCACGATGTCGTTGAAACGCGTCGGCGCTTCCAGCTTCAGCATGTGCCCGTAGTTCTCGAACAGATGCAGCGTGGCTAACGGTGCGGCGGCGCGGAGTTTCAGCGCGTGATCTTCATGGGGGGCGATGCGGTCGAGCGAACCCGCCAGCAGCGCCACGGGACACTTCACCTCACCGATGAGGTCGGGGGTATAGACGCTGAACAGCATCTTCACCGCCTGCCGCCACCCGACCGTCGTCATCGCATCGCGCAGCCGCTCGACATGGCGCCGCACCTCGACAGGCGTCTGCGGCGTCAGCAGCCGGTCGGCGACGGCGCTGCGCGGCACGGGAATGCTGGTGTCGGCGGTCTGCAGGCGGGCCGCCATTTCGGTGTTGCGCGCATCGCCGGGCAGATCGCCCCGCGCCGTGTTGGCGCCGGACAGCACCAGCCCGCCGACCCGGCCTGGTTGCCGCGCCGCGAAAGCTGTTGCGATGACGCTGCCCCACGAACTGCCGATCAGGCAGGCGACGCGGCGGATACCGAGCGCATCGAGAAAGACGCCGAGCGCCTCGGTATATTGCCAGACATCGGGATCCGGGTTGGCCAGCGGCGTGCTCTGCCCGAACCCGGGCGCATCCCATGCGATAACCCGAAATGCGTCGGAGAGCCCCGCAAGCTGGGCGCGGTAGCCGGCCGAACTCGACCCGAGGCCGTGCAAGCAGACCATCACAGGTGCCTCGTCCGAACCGGCCGCGCGATAGTCGAGCCGTGGGCTTTCATCGGCGTAGAGCGGCGACCGGACATGCGCCGACTGAAGTGGCGGCAGTTCGCTCGACAGCAGCGCGAGGTCGGTTGCGGTGAGACTGATCATCGGGGTCCTATTCTGCGGCTACGAGCGAAGCCACGGTGCCGGCGTAGCCGAGGCGACGCGACAGATCCTCCGCGGTGGCCTTCAAGGCGGCCGCGAACGGCGTTTCAAAGTCACCAAACGCGCCGGCGCGGCCCACGGCGGTGATCGCCAGGACCGCCGTTCCGGTCGCATCCAGAACCGGGGCGCTCAGCGTGTCGATGGTCGGGCCACCGCCGAAGAATGTCCCGGCGACATGCTGCGACAAACCGCGCCGGCGAACCTCGATCAGTTGTTGCGACCATGCGGCGTGGCTCGCTCCGGCCGCTTCTAGTTCGGCGTTCACAAAATCCTGTGTCAC
>JAQGJF010000973.1 GCA_028290765.1 Tardiphaga sp. | reverse complement strand
CCTCGGCGTCATCGTGGTGGCAGTCGCAGTATGACGCCCTCTGTCGAAAAGCCCGCGAAGATCACCGAAGAAAACATTCGCCGGCTGGTGGACGCGTTCTATGTCTGCGTTCGCGCCGATTCCGTGCTTGGGCCGATCTTCGAGCGTGCGATCCCCGGGGACTGGCAGCCGCATCTGGAAAAAATGTATGCGTTCTGGTCCTCGGTGATGCTGACCAGCGGTCGCTACAAGGGCAATCCGGTGGTCAAGCACATGGTGATTCCGGGCATGACGCCGGAACTGTTCACGCGCTGGCTTGCGCTGTTCGACGCCGCCTGCCGCGAGCTGTTCGACGATGCGGTGAGTGCGGCGTTCCGCGGCAAGGCCGAGCGCATCGCCGAGAGCCTGAAGCTCGCGCTGTTTTACCGGCCGGACCGGCCGTGGCCGCCGGAGCCGGCATCAGCGACTGAAACAACACTGCGCTGAAATAGGCCTGCGGCAGAAATCGCCGCAGCGCCCGATCTCGTCGCGCAATCAGCTCACCAATAGGCGCGCCAGTGATGATGCCGGCGATGGTGGCGCCAGTGGTGATGCCACGGACGGTAGCGGCAGATCCGGCGCGGCCCGTAATAGGTCCAGACGGTCCGGCAGAAGCGGCGCGGTCCGTAATAATAGGTCGGCGCATAACCATAATAGCGCGGGCGGAAATGATGGCGATGCGCGAAATAGGCCCGGCGTGGCGCGTAATAGTGATGCCGGGCGATCATGGGAGCGGCGAAGCGGGCACCACCGCCGCGAAATCCGCCGCCATGAAACGCCGCGCCGCCGCCGCCGCGGAAGCCACCGCCGCCGAAATGGCCGCCGCCACCTCCGCCATGGTGGCCACCGCCACCGTGTCCACCACCACCACCACCACCACCACCGCCTCCGCCTCCGCCGTGTCCGCCGCGGACCTCGAGCGCGTCAGAGGCGTATTTCGCGATCGGCGACGCGGCGGGACTGATCGGCGAAAGCGCTTCCGCGCGCTGCGTGGCCGACATCATCAGCACCGCGGCAGCCGCGATACCCAGCGATTGCGCCAGACGGCGCCCAAGATCTGGAATCTTCATCATCCGTGAAACTCTCCCTGGCAACTATGTGCGACGCGCAGCCGACAGCGGCGGCGCGAATCCCGACGCGCATCGTTTGATCGGCCAGATCACGACCTGGTCCATTCTTGTCGATTTTGAAGAGAGACTAGAGAGCCCGATCTGAACGCGCCATGAATGCGCAAGCCGTGGGAAAACATTTCTGATCGGGTCGAGCGCATATCGTTGCGATCGATGTTCCGCATGCGCTTCGATAGGGTGCCAAAAACAAAGGCCCGCGATGCGGGCCTTTCAAATTCGCATGCGCGCGTAGACGCGCTGCCCGGCAGAACCGGATTACCAGCGGTGCCAGTGGCGGCGATGCCAATGATGGCGGCGCCAGTGATGACGGCGCCAGCCCCAGTGCCGGTGCCAGCGCACTTCGGTGGTCAGCTTGCCGGTATCGTCCTGCACCGCCGCGGCAGCACCGGGAGTGCTCAGCGACAACGCCTGGGCACGCTCGGTCGGCGCAGCAATCGCGAGAAGTCCCGCGACGGCGGCAAAGCCCAGAATTCTCTTCATGTTCATAAATATCCTCCTTGGGTGCAGGATGTTGAATGCAGAGCTATCGTTCCGGCGTGCGTAACAAACTGAAACACACGTGTCGCCGTGCGGACGTGGTAACACTACCCAGCGCGACGTGAATGCAGAATGAATGTGCGCGCCGCAAACATGAATACGAAGTGCGCGCGCCGGTTCCACCGCGCTGAAACATTTCAAAACCGGCGCCGTTCTCGTCCGTATCTTTTGCAATTCATGTGCGAAGGGAGGTCATCATGTCCGATTTACGATCCTGGAAATCGCGATCGGCGCTCGGCGCGGCATCCGCAACCCTTGCGCTGCTGCCCGCAAGCCACGCGCTGGCGTCGCAAGGCCCCGGCGGCGGGCCGGGCACCGCAGGCGCAATCACCCAACTGGTGATGGCCGTCCTGGTTTACGGCGCATCGGCGGCGATTGTCGCCGTCGGACTGATCGGCGCGCTGCGACATCGATGAACGGCTGGTCGGTGGTGCGCTAGCCGGGGCGCCAGAAACAGTTCATGCGCGGAACGATCACGGTGCCGCTGGGGCGGTGTTCCTGGACATAAGTCGCGGTGCAGTCGCGCACCGCGTTCGGCCCCGGATTGTAGCTGGGATAGACCCCCCGTTCGTCCTCGCGATAGATCCGCACCCGCGGCCGCGGGCGGCGGGCCTGCGCCGACAACTCGGAAGCCGCATGCGGTTTCGCCTGTGACAGCTGCGGTTCGGGTTGCGCCCGCAGTTCGGCCGCCATCGGCAGCGCCGCCATCGCCACCGCAAGCCCTGCCGTCGCCAGAATGATCCGCATCGCTAAGCCTCAAACGCCAAATCCGAGGGCTGCAACGTCTCCGATTGTGGCGCGGACGTCAACCATGGTCTGGTGCGAGGGCGGGGAAGTTCGCTAAGGGTAGTACGGTCCAGGTCTCGTCACGGAAGTTGTTGGATGGAAGCCATCTACCGCGTCGACGGCAATCGCGTTGTGACCAGCCCCCATGCTGCCGGCCCCTGGGACCCGACCATGCAGCATGGCTCGGCGCCGTCGTCGCTGGTCATATGGGCCGCCGAGGCGATTCCGACGCCGCAACCGATGTAGATCGTGCGGCTGACCGTCGACCTGATGCGGCCGGTTCCGGTGGCGCCGTTGACCATCGAGACCGAAGTGCTGCGCGAAGGCCGCAAGATACAGCTATGCGCGGTTCGGCGGTCGCGAAGGACGTCGTCGTGGTGCGGGCGAGCGTCCTCAAGATCAGGTCCCAGACGCTGGCGTTGCCACCCGAGGTGGTCGATCTGCCGATCGAGCTTCCGGGTCCGGAGGCCGGCCGTCCGATGGCGCGCAGGCCCACCGGCAATTCATTCGTATCGGGCATTTCCACGAGCGTGGTGCGCGGCGGACTGATGACGCCGGGACCCGGTGCGATCTGGTATCGGGTCGACCGGCCGATTGTCGAGAATGCGCCGATATCGCAGGTGATGCGGGCGGTCGTCGCGGCGGATTTCAGCAATGGCACGTCGTCGGTGCTCGACTTCAGCAAATGGACCTTCATCAACGCCGACCTCACCGTCAGCCCTGCGCGCCCACCGGTCGGCGACTGGATCTTGCTGGATTCCGAAAGCTGGATCGGGCCGGATGGAGCCGGCATTGCCGCCTCGCGGCTTGGCGACAGCAAGGGCTATTTCGGCCGCGCGGTGCAAAGCCTCGTCATCGAGCAGCGGTAAAATCTGCCGCGCGATGTCCCGGAAATATTGGAACATCGCAGCGATGATTTTCCTGATAGGATTGCGCGTGAATCGTTGATCGGAACTTGCCCGGGAGCCTAGCCCATGAGTTCGACGCGACCTGCGCTTCCCCTCGCCGGCGGCTGCATCTGCGGCGCGATCCGCTACGAAATCGCATCGTTCCCGCTGCTGCTTTACACCTGCAACTGCACCAATTGCCAAAAGCAATCCGGCAGCGCGTTCGGCATGACGATGCCGGTGACGGCGAAAGACTTTCGCATCGTGGAAGGCATGCCCAAAGCCTGGCGCCGGCTGTCGCCCGCGGGTGTTGCCGTCGCGTCGTGGTTCTGCAGCGATTGCGGCAACCGGATTTACGGCGAAAGGGCGGGAAGGCCCGAGACCATCAATATCCGGGCCGGAACGCTCGACGACACCAGCTGGCTGGTGCCGGTGGCGCATTTCTATACCCGTAGCGCGCAACCCTGGGTCAAGCCCGCGCCCGATGCCGTCTGCCACGAAACCCAGCCGTCCGATGTCCGGCCTCTCGCGCAGGCCTGGCGTCTGCAATGGCCGTAGGTTTGCGCAAAATTATCGCCCGATAACGGAACCGTCGGCGCCGACTGTGGTTGTCGAGCGTCGAGGGGCCGTATGGGTATAGTCGAACAGCTTGATGTTAAGGCCAAAACCGGCATCTGGGGCCTGGACAATATTTTGTCTGGCGGGTTTTCGCGCGGGCATCTTTTTCTGGTCGAAGGCGCGCCGGGTACCGGCAAGACGACCGTTGCGTTGCAGTTTTTGCTGGAGGGCGCGCAAGCCGGCGAGAAATGCCTCTACATCACTTTGTCGGAAACCGAACGCGAGCTGCGCGACGGCGCGGCGTCGCATGGCTGGAAACTCGATAACGGTATCGAAGTGTTCGAACTGCTGCCGCCGGAAAGCCTGCTCGACTCCGAGCAGCAGCAAAGCCTGCTGTACTCCTCGGACCTCGAACTCGGCGAAACCACCAAGCAGATCTTTGAAGCCGTCGAACGCTCCCGGCCGACCCGCGTGGTGCTGGATAGTCTGTCGGAGATCAGGCTGCTGGCGCAAAGCTCGCTGCGGTACCGCCGGCAGATTCTCGCGATCAAACACTATTTCGCGAAATTCAATACCACGGTAATGCTGCTCGACGACCTGACGGCCGACGTGGTCGACAAGACCGTCCACAGCGTCGCCCACGGCGTGATCCGGCTGGAGGAACTGGCGCCGACCTATGGTGCGGAACGACGCCGCACCCGCGTCATCAAATATCGCGGCGTGAGGTTTCGCGGCGGGCACCACGATGTGACCATCACGACCGGTGGATTGAACGTGTTCCCGCGGCTGGTGGCCTCCGAACACCGCAACAAATTCGCGCGCGGCAGGAAGTCCAGCGGCATCCAGGAGCTGGACCAACTGCTCGGCGGCGGGGTCGAGGCCGGTTCGAGCACGCTGGTGCTGGGGCCCGCCGGCACCGGAAAATCCCTGCTCGCCATCGTGTTCGTCGTCGCGGCCGTGGCCAGGGGCGAAAAGGCCGCGCTGTTCGCGTTCGATGAGGAGCTCGGCCTGCTGTTCGACCGCATGAAAGGCCTCGGCATCGATCTCGAAGCCATGCAGCATGGCGGCATGCTGTTCATCGAACAGGTCGATGCCGCCGAGCTGTCGCCCGGCGAGTTCGCCCACCGCGTCCGCAAACGGGTCGATGACGACCATATCAGGATCGTGGTGATCGACAGCCTGAACGGATATCAGGCCGCGATGCCGGAGGAGAATTCGCTCATCCTGCACATGCATGAGCTGCTGCAATATCTGAATCGCCAGGGCACGGCGACCTTCATGACGGTGGCCCAGCACGGCCTGGTCGGCGACATGAAGGCGCCGGTGGACGTGACCTATCTGGCGGACACCGTGATTCTGCTGCGTTACTTCGAGGCGCTCGGTACCGTGCGACGCGCGATATCCATCATCAAGAAAAGAACCGGCGCGCATGAATCGACGATTCGCGAGTATCGGATCGATCGCCGCAGCCTCACCATCGGCAATCCGCTCGACGCCTTCCAGGGGATTCTGCGAGGCGTCCCGATCTATGTCGGCGAAGGAATGCCGCTCCTCGCAGGGCACGACCAGTGAAGCCGGGCGCGTCATCCGAGCGGGCGGTCATCCTGGCTCCGATCGGCCGGGATGCAGCCGTGGCCGAAGCGCTGATCAAGGAAGCCGGATATTTCGCCAACACCAGCGGCGATCTCGCGGCGCTGATGCATGAGATCGAGGGCGGCGCGGGCATGGCCGTCATCGCCGACGAGGCGATCAAGAACGTCGATTTGCGAAAGCTGGTGAACTGGCTCAACGACCAGCCGTCATGGTCGGATTTTCCGATCGTGCTGTTGACCCATCAGGGCGGCGGACCGGAACGCAACCCGGACGCCGCGCGTCTCGGTCAATTGCTCGGCAACGTCACTTTCATCGAGCGTCCGTTTCATCCGACCACGCTGGTGAGCATCGTCGGGTCCGCGGTTCGCGGCCGGCGCCGCCAATATCAGACCCGCGCAATTCTGGAGAACCTGACCGAGAGCGAGGATCTGCTGCAGACCGCGCTCAGCGCCGGCCATCTCGGCGCGCTGGAACTGCATTTGCCGGAGCACGAACTGGAAGCTTCCGACACCTGCAAATCGTTCTTCGGGCGCCAACCCGGTCAGCCGTTTTCCTATCAGGATCTGCTGGCTTCGGTGCATCCCGACGATCGCACCCGCCGGTCGGCCGTGCTGCAGGAAGCCATCGAGACCGGCGGCGACTATTCGATCGAATACCGCACCATCTGGCCCGACGGTTCGCTGCACTGGGTCGATGTGCGGGCCCGTGCCGTTCGCGCCGCCGATGGCCGCATCAAGTCGCTGGTCGGGGTTTCCTCCGACATCACGGCGCGCAAGACGGTGGATATCGAGCGCGAAACCCTGTTGTCGCAACTGGCCGCGGAGCGCACCGCCCTGGCGGAACTGACCGCCACGCTCGAGCATCGCGTCGTGGAACGCACCGCGGACCTGATGAAGGAAGTTGCGGCGCGCGAACGGGCGCAGGAGCAATTGCGCCAGGCGCAGAAGATGGAGACCATCGGCCAGCTCACCGGCGGCGTCGCGCATGACTTCAACAATCTGCTGATGGCGGTAATGGGCAATCTGGAACTGCTGCGCAAGCGCATTCCCGAAGATCCGCGGCTGCGGCGGCTGATCGAGGGCGCATTGCAGGGCGCGGAGCGTGGCGCCTCGCTGACGCAGCGGCTGCTGGCCTTCGCGCGGCAGCAGGATTTGAAGGCGGAGCCGGTCGATCTCGGCGCGCTGATTCGCGGCATGAGCGATCTGCTCGAGCGCTCGCTCGGACCGCGGGTCGCACTGCGGCTGAACATTCCCGACGATCTGCCGCCGGCGCCTATCGATGCCAACCAGCTCGAGCTGGCGATCCTCAACCTGGCGATCAA
>JAQGJF010000958.1 GCA_028290765.1 Tardiphaga sp. | reverse complement strand
TAGTCCGGCGTGTTCAGCGTCTGGTCCGAGGTCATCTCATAAACCGCGAGATAATTCTGGGTGTCGCCGTCGCGGTAGCGCTGCGCGCTGGAAAATCCCGCAATCCGCATCCGGTGCGGAATGTGCTCCTCGTCGTACCAGGCATTGAACGCGGCCTCGCGGCCGGGCGGCGGGGTCATCTCGGAGAACAGGATGGCGGGTGTGGGCACGGGGGCATCTCGCATGTGGATTGACAAAGTAAATCTAGCGGATTTAGATGTAGATGTCCAGATTGTCAGACAATCTGATCATTTTTGAGGCAGGAAGGCCCGCAAATCATGCAATTGAAGCTGCGCCGTTTGACCACCAGCACCGAGACCAGATTGATCGAGGCCGGCCTGCCGGCCCAAGTGCCGCTGCTTCGGGTGGTGGTCACCGCGGTAGTCGAAAATCCCTATGTCGATCGCTATGTCGCGGATCTGTCGCCGCTGATCGAGGCCAGTGTCGGGCTCGGCGAGCAGATGGCGAAGGAAGCCGTCAGGCTGATGGGCGGCACCGCGGTACAAAGCTATGGCAAGGCCGGCCTGGTCGGGGTTCGCGGCGAGCAGGAGCATGCCAACGCGCTGCTGACGACGACATTCGCCAATCCGTTCCGCGCGCTGATCGGCGGCGACGCCTGGATTTCCTCGGTCACCAAGGTCGGCGGACCGGGCACGCTGATCGACGTGCCGATGAACTGCATCGACGATGTTTACGTACGCTCGCATTACGACGCGATCAGCCTGTGCCTGCCCGACACGCCGCTGCCGGACGAGATCGCGGTGATCTTCTGCATGGCGAGCGGCGGCCGGCTCAATGCCCGCGTCGGCGGCATGAGCTACGCCGAAGCCCACCGCGCGGCAGCCGCGCGAAACTGACAGGAGCCGGATCATGCGCAGCGCCGTCGTCAATCTCGGAACCATCGTCACCGGCGACCTCAAGGCGCCGTTCGCCAAGGGCGACACCATCCTGCTCGACGGCGAGCGCATCGCGCGGGTCGGCACCGCGAGCGCGGCGGAAATCGAAGGCTGCGACGTCGTCATCGATGCCGGCGGCGCCACCGCGATCCCGGGCCTGATCGACAGCCACGTCCACATCACCTTCGGCGACTACACGCCGCGGCAGAAGACGGTCGGCTTCCTCGAAAGCTATCTGCATGGCGGCATCACCACCGCGGTGACCGCGAGCGAAGTCCATGTGCCGGGCCGTCCGACCGACCCGGAAGGCGTCAAGGCGCTGGCGATCGCGGCGCAGCGCTGTTTTGCGACCTATCGGCCAGGCGGCATGCGCGTCGTCGCCGGGTCGATCATTCTTGAACCGGGCGTCACCGAAGCCGACTTGAAGGAAGTCGCCGGCAAGGGCGTGCGTCTGGCCAAGGCCGGGTTCGGCGCGTTCGCGTCGCCGTTCGATTATGTGCCGCTGATCAAGTGGGCGCGCGATGCCGGGCTGATCACGACGGTGCATACCGGCGGCGCCTCGATCCCGGGATCGTCGCCGATCACCGCCGATCATCTCTTGGCGATGCGCCCGCATGTCTCGTTCCACGTCAATGGCGGGCCGGTGGCGATGCCGGACCCTGATTTCGAGCGCCTGGTCAAGGAAAGCGACATGGCGCTGCAGCTCTGCACCGCGGGCAATCTGCGCACCGCGCTGTTGTGCACGGCGCTGGTCCAGCAGCATGGCGCGCTCGACCGGCTGCTGATCGCCACCGATACGCCGACCGGCAGCGGCATCATGCCGCTCGGCGTGCTCTACACGATCAGCCACGTCGCCGCACTCGGCAAGCTCGCGCCGGAACTGGCGATCGCCGCCGCCACCGGCAGCAATGCGCGCCATTTCAGGCTGTCCGGCGGATTTTTGCGCGAAGGCGCCGATTCCGACCTCGTCATCATCGACGCGCCGCTCGGCGGTTCGCAACCGGACGGGTTGTCGGCGCTGGCCCATGGCGACATTCCGGCCATCGCCAGTGTCATCAGCAATGGCGTGCCGCGCTTCGTCGGCCGCAGCCGCAACACGCCGCCCTCGGTACGCAAGGTGCAGGTCGCGACAAATCGCGTGCCGTTCGATTTTTCGGGAGCGGCACATTGAGCCCGGCCATGTCCTCCACCGAACGATATGATGCGATCATCGTCGGCGCCGGCCCGGTCGGAACGATCTGCGCGCTGGCGCTGGCGCGAAAGGGAATGTCGGTCGCGCTGGTCGAGGCCGAACACGAGATCAACCGCAACCCGCGCGCCGCCACCACGCATCCGGCGACGCTGGAGATGCTGGCCGATCTCGATTTGATCGACGACGTCATCGCGCAGGGGCTGGTGGCGCGCTATTTCCAGTTCTGGGACCGGGTCACCGGCCACAAGGTCGCCGAGTTCGACCATGAACTGCTGAAGCACGACACGCGGTTTGCGTTCGTGGTCCAGTGCGAGCAGCACAAGGTCGCCAATCTGGCGCTGGCGCGTCTGCAAGCGATGCCCAACGTCACCGTGATGCTCGGCACCGAACTGACCGGCTTCGCGCAGGACGCGTCGGGGGTCA
>JAQGJF010000678.1 GCA_028290765.1 Tardiphaga sp. | reverse complement strand
GATGCCGGCTTCTTCTGGGAATGTCACGAAATCCTGGAAGCGATCTGGGCCGCGGCGCCGCAGGGCGGGCGCGACCGGATTTTATTGCGCGCCTGCATCCAGGTCGCCAACGCCAATCTCAAGCTGAAATTGAATCGGCCCGGCGCGGTGGCCCGGCTGATCGGCGAGGCGCTGGCGGAACTCAATGAACTCGGCGTCCGCAAGGCCGGCAACTGGGGCGGCTTCGCCGGCAGCTTTCCAGCGGAGGTGCTCGCCGCCCTGCTCCGGCGCCGGATGGATCAATCGGCCCCGGCCGAGGGCCCGGTGATTTTCGATTTCAACCCAAGGGGATGAAACAAAATGCAGATTATCTGGGCTTTTCCGCAACGGCCCGAGCGAAGCGTCTGGCAAACGGCCGTCCGTGGACTAGATGCGCTACTCAGCGGCCGTCACCGCAGAGACCGTGCCCGCCTTTGCAGAAGGTTTTCGCCGGAAGCTGAAAAACAGCTTTGCGCCGATCAGCACCGCTGCGACCGACAGAAAGCTGGCGCTGATGGGCCGTTCGATGAAAGTCGTAAAATCGCCCTCGGACAGCACGAGGGCGCGGCGTAGATTCTCCTCGAACTGCGAGCCGAGCACGAAGCCCAGAAGCAGCGGCGCCGGATGGAAGCCAAGCCAGAGCAGCACGTAACCGGCCACGCCGATGACGAGCGTTTCGCCGACTGCAAACAGATCGTTATGGCTGCTGTACACGCCGATGCAGATGAACAGCAACGCACTCGGATAAAGGTAGCGGTACGGAACGGTCAGCAGCTTCACCCATAATCCGATCAGCGGCACGTTCAGGAAAATCAGCAGGATATTGCCGACCCAGAAACTTGCGATCAAACCCCAGAAGATATCCGGGTGCTCGCTGACCAGCTGCGGCCCCGGCTGAATTCCGTGAATAATCAGGGCGCCGAGCAGCAGCGCCATCACGGCATCGCCAGGTATGCCCAGCGTCATGGTGGGAATGAAGTCGCCTTGAACCGAAGAATGAGTCGCGGCTTCCGGACACGCGACGCCTTCGACTGCGCCTCTGCCGAACCGTTCGGGGGTCCTGGATATCTTCTTCTCGCTCGCATAGGCGACGAATGAAGCGATCGTTGGGCCCGTTCCCGGGATGAGGGAACATAGACTGCCGATCAGCGTTCCGCGAAACATCGCCGGAAGCGCCAGTTTCAACTCCGCCCGTGTGGGCTTCATGTCGTGGAGGCCGATCCTGGTATTTTTCGTATTGATCGGTGCGAGGTTGTTGACGCTCTTCAGGAACTCGGCGATGCCGAACAGTCCAAGCGCCAAGGCCACGATTTCGATGCCCTCGTAAAGTCGGTCGATGCCGAAGGTGAAGCGCGGCTGTCCGGTATTGACGTCGGTCCCGACCAGCGCCAGCGTGAGTCCAAGCACGGTCATGGCGATGCCCTTGAGGGGAGAGCCCCTGGCCAGGGTCGATCCCGACAGCAGGCCCAGCAGCATCAGCGAGCAAATGTCGGCGGCCCCGAATTTGAACGCGAACTCGACCAGCACAGGCGCCAGAAAGATCATTTCGGTGATGCCGAAGGAAGCCCCCACGAAGGAAGACAGCATGGTGATGCCGAGCGCGGCTCCGCCTCTTCCCTTCTGTGTCATCGGGTAACCGTCGAGACAGGTCACCGCGTGAGGCGGATGGCACGGAAGGTTGAGCAGAATCGAGCAGATCGCTCCGCCATATTGCGAACCGTAATAGATTCCCGCCAGCATCAGGATCGCGGCGACCGGTTTCATCGCGAACGTCAGCGGCAACAGCAGGGAGATCGCGGCGAGCGCACCCATTCCAGGCAACACGCCCACCAGGTTTCCGAACAGCACGCCGACGAAGCACCACAGCAGATTGTTCGGCTGAAGCGCGACTTCGAAGCCATGCAGAAGGTCGACCAGCGCCGTCCAGATCATGGGTTCACCCATGAAACCGGCAGCCGGAACAGCGGAAATTGCACCTGCAGCAGGAATGAGAAGAAACAAACCGCAAAGCAGGACATTGCGAGTGCGAGGATTGTGGCGCTCTTCACCGACGAATTGCGATCACCGAGAGCGGATACGAAGACACAGCCGAACGCGGCCGGCGCCAGACCGAAGCAGTATCCAACAGAGATGAAGGACAGCACGCCGAATACGATGGCCGTGAACCCTCGCCAGCCCGGTGTACCGACGGCTTGCGTTCCGACGCTTTCAACCGTCTCGCTTTCATCTCGACGAGGCAACAAGCCGTTCGCAGCGATCAGAGTGCCGAGCGCAATGAGCGCGGCGCCGAGAGCCACCGGGAAAAAGCCGGCGCCCATCTGAGTGGGGCTGCCGGTGCCATAGCTGTAGCCTTGCATCGAGACGACGGCCCCGATCACCACGAACAGCGCGCCGCCACATAAATCGCGATTGATCGTTCGCTCGTGTATTCTCATTCCCGGTCTGCCTCTCGCTGAATGAAGGCGACGAAGTTGCTTTCAAGGCCGGCCGCCGCCGGCGTCGGAGCCGCCGGTCAGGGCGGCCCGTGCATCTTGACCAGAAGCGCCTTGTCGACCTTGCCGCCGGCGTTGCGCGGCAGGTCCTCGACCAGGAACAGCAGTTCCGGTTGATTCCATTTCGCGAGGCCCTGCTCCAGCACAAAGCCGGTCAGGTCCGAAAGCGACAGTGCGCTCGAGCGCCGTCCGACCACGAAAGCACCGACCCGCTCTCCGAAGACCTGATCGGGTATCGGTGCGATCGCGACATCGACCACGTCGGGATGTCGCAGCAAGGCTTCTTCGACCGCGCGGGGATTGATGTTCTGTCCGCCGCGAATGATCATGTCTTTCTTTCGGCCGACGATGCGCAGATAGCCTTCGTTATCGATGATTCCGAGGTCACCGCTGTTCAGCCAGCCATTCTGGTCCCACACGGCATTGGTTCCCTCGGGATCGTTGAGGAAGCCGAAGCTCTTGTTGGCGCCGCGCCAGCAAACTTCTCCGACGCAGTTTCTCCCAACCGGATTGCCCGCGTCATCTTTGATGGCCAGTTCCTGGCCGAGCAGGGCGCGGCCCGCGGTGTTGAGGCGTTTGTCCTGCGGATCGTGCACGGACGTCATGGTGGCGGCGCCGGCCTCCGAGCACCCGTAAACCGATTGAATCTTCGAATGGAACAAGGCCTCGGCGGCCTCGGCAACGGGAGCAGGAAGCTTCGCGCCGGAATTGGTAATCAGGCGGAGACGACGCAGGCCATATTTATGGAGGTCTGGAATCGCGATCAGCTTGGCGAGTTGAGTCGGTACCACCACCGCGTAGGTGCAATCGTAGCGTTCGATGAGTTGAAGCGCTTCTTCGGGATGACTGCCTTTCCAGTGCTCGAGCATGACCGAGGTGGCGCCGACCAGCAGCGGGGCAAGAATCGGGTAGTTGTAGCCCGTTGAGCCGGTTGCGGCCGGCGCAATGGCCGCCGCGACGTCAGCCGAAGTGATTTCGGCGACCGCCCTGCAATATTGCAGCAAGACCTTGACGATCGAATTGTTGTCCGAGAACAGGCTGCATTTCGGCATCCCCGTCGTGCCGGAAGACACCATCACGTGAGAAGGGGCGTCGGCATCGGTTCTCGAGAGCGCCAGTTGCGCTTCGGCATGTGGGTTTCGCCAGCTATCGTCGCCGGCACAGGCGTCGAAGGACAGTTCGTGCTGGGTTGGCGCCTGGCGAAGCAAGATGACGGCTTTGAGGTGAGTAAGCCTGGCGCGATGCTTTGCCAGAAAAGCCTGGCAGTCGAACCATCCCGTAGCAGCGCTAAGAAGCACGCACGCACGGGATTGCTGCAGCAAATGAAGCACCTCGGCTTCGGCAAAACCTTCGGATAGCGGCAGGAAGATCGCGCCGATGCGATTGGCGGCGAGATGGGTGATCGGCAACTCGGCCCAATTGGCGCATCGGATGGCGACGACGTCGCCCTGACCGACGCCGAGTTTCTGCAGCGCCACCGCCAGATTCTCGCTGCGCCGCACCAGGGTCGCGTAGGAGATTGTTTCCCGACAATCGATGATGGCGCTCTTTTCGGGATCGCGGCGCGCGTGCTCGTCGACATAGTCGATGATCAGCTTTTCGCCCCACAGCCCGGCGGCGTGGAACGCGTCGCGATCGGCGTCTGCATGAAGTCTCGGCTGTATCATCTGTGCTCCGTCAACCGCACGCATGGAGTAAAGCCCGGCTTCATCGCCATAGGGGAGCCTGATCCGGCCATGCGAATCTCTAGTTCAGCCGGATGTTGTTCTTTTCGATGGTGTCCCGCCAGCGCTGGGCTTCGGTGCTGACCAGCGCCGAGAACGCTTCCGGCGTGCTTGATTCCGCCAGAGCGCCGAGGTCGACGAACTTTTCCTTCAAGCCCGGCTTTGCCAGGGCAGCGACGATT
This sequence comes from Tardiphaga sp., assembly GCA_028290765.1. The sequence goes on along the minus strand of JAQGJF010000678.1, from coordinate 3,178 downwards.
GCGGCGTTCAGCGTGGCGACCACCGCGGGCGGAGTCTTGGCCGGGGCAACTACCCCGAACCAGTATTCCGCGGCGCCGAAGCGGGGGAGCACCGTCGAGATCGGCGTCGCACCCGGCGCCAGCGGCGACGGTTCGAGCGTCGAGACGCCGAGCAGCCGCAGTTTTCCCTGCTTGATGTATTCATTCATCGTGCCGGTCGGGACGGTGAGAGCCATCGAGACCTCTCCACTCAGGACGGCGGTAATCGCCGGCGCGACGCCCTTGTAGGCCACGTGCGTCATCTTGACGTCGGCCGCCAGCGCAAAAAGCTCTGTCGAAAGATGTCCAAAGGAACCAAGGCCCGCCGATGAATATTTGATGGCGCCGGGCTTTTCCTTGGCGAGCTGAATGAGCTCCTGCAGGCTGTTGGCGGCAACACTCGGATGCACCACCAGGACCAGCGGTTGCCGCGAGACCAGCGATACCGGGGCAAAGCTGGTGACCGGATCGTAGCCCGCACCCGGTTGCATGACCGGCGCAACCGCCATCGGGCCGACATTGGTGAACAGCAGTGCGTAGCCGTCTGGAGAGGCATGCGCGATTTCGCGGCTGGCGATGACTCCGGCGGCTCCCGGCTTGTTTTCGATGACGACCGGTTGTCCCAACGCCGTGATCATCGATTCCTGCAGCATCCGCGCCATGATATCTCCGCCGCCCGGCGGGTACGGAATCATCAGGCGAATTTGCTTGGTCGGAAAGGACTGCGCCAAGGCTTGCGAACAGAAGACTTGCGAACAGAAGACTTGCGAAGAGAAGGCGATCACCGCCAAAGCCGCACCAACCAATCCGAGCGACCGGAACTTCATTTTTCTCTCCCTTGGCACGACCGACTTATTGTTTTTGATGTTTTTTGTCTTGGTATTCTGGTCCTCCAGCCGAACGAGGTTTTGGCGGCTCGAATGTCAGACCTTCGAACCATCATGGGTTATCTTGAGCGGGAAAGTCAATCGCCAAAGGATTACAGTTGACAAAGTAGGCGTCGCGGTGGGCCTAATGGTCAGGCCAACGACCAACTGGATGCCCCGATGGATCTCGACCTCCCGCCCGACCTGAAGCAGATCCAGCGCTCGACGCGGGATCTCGTGGATTCGCTGCTCGGCTTCGAGCCCGAATTCAACGACACCGGAAAAGTCCCCGCGGCGGTTCATCGCGGGCTTAAGGAACTCGGTCTGTTCGGTGTCGCAATACCCGAAGAGTTCGGTGGATTGGACCTCGGTGTGTTCGCAACCGCCGTCATCCAATGCGAACTGGGACGGCTGCCACCGCAGTTCTGGGGAGCCTTGCGGGTCCTGATGGGCCCAGGCTCAAAGGCGATCGTGGCGCACGGAACGGCGGCACAACGCGCGAAATGGTTGCCCCGGATAGCGCAGGGCGAATGCACCGTTGCCTTCGCGCTGACGGAATCCGAGGCAGGGTCGGATGTGGCTCGCATGACGACGAAGGCGGAGCGACGTCAGGACGGTTACCTCTTGAACGGCCGAAAGTCGCTGATTTCAAATGCGCAGCGCGCCGATGTCCTGATGGTTTTTGCCTACACCGACCGGTCGGCCGGGTCGAAGGGGATTTCCGCATTCCTGATGGAGCCGGACACGCCGGGCTTTCAGGTGACCAGCATCATTCCCACCATGGGCGCCTCGCTAGGCGGGCTGACCGAAATTGCCTTCGACGATTGCCGCCTTCCTCCTGACAGCCTGATCGGCGAGGAGGGAATGGGATTCCGTTACGCCATGGAGTCGCTCAACGAAGGCCGGCTGAACGTCGGTGCCACGGCGATCGGCATGGGCAATCTGGCGCTTGAGCAATCCGTCGGTTACGCCAAGCAGCGGATCGCGTTCGGCAAGCCGATCGCCGATTTTCAATCGATCCAGCATATGCTCGCCGACATGGCGGTGGATATGCACGCCGCGCAGCAGATGCTGCACGAAGCCGCCTGGCTGATGGACCAGGGGCGAGGCTCGGCAGCCAAGTGCTCGATGGTCAAGCTGTTTTGTTCCGAGGCGGCGTTCCGGACCGCCGACAGGGCGGTTCAGATCCACGGTGGCGCAGGGTACTGCCGCGGCGTGGTGGTGGAACGCATCTTTCGCGACAGCCGCGCGCTGCGGATCTACGAGGGAACCTCGGAAATCCAGCGCAACCTCATCGCCAAGGCTCTGCTACGCGAATAACCGCTTGACTAACGCGGCGACGTTGGTACGTTGGTCAGACCAATAAAACGGAGGAACGCGCGTGTCGCTAGAACTGCTTTCCCACAGGCATCGCATTGCGGATGAGGGAGACGCGATCGACTACTGCTTCCGCCAGAACTGGAGCGATGGTCTCCCCGTGGTGCCGCCGACCGAAGCCCGTGTCGCGGCGATGCTGGAAGCGGCCCAACTCGCGCCCGATAAGGTGATCGGCTTCATTCCGGAGCGCGAAATCACCATCACCGCCGAAAAGGTCGCGATCAACGCCGTGCTGGCCGGATGCAAGCCGGAATACATGCCGGTCGTGGTCGCCGCCATCGAATGCATCACCGATCCCGCATGGGCGTATCACGGACCCAGCACGACGACCTCCGGTCCGGCCGTCCTGATCATCGTCAACGGTCCGATCGCGCGCGAACTGGACATCAATTCCGGCGAAAACCTCTTTGGACCGGGCTGGCGGTCGAACCTTACCATCGGTCGCGCGGTGCGGCTTGTGATGCGAAATGTATGCGGCTCGCTTCCCGGCGTTCTGGACCGCGCCACGCACGGCCATCCCGGCAAACTGTCCTACGTGATCGCGGAAAACGAGCTCGAGAGCCCGTGGGATCCGCTCCACGTCGATCGCGGCTTCAAGAAGGAACAGAGCACGGTGACCGTGCTTGCCGCTGACGGGCCGCGACAGATCTTCAGCCAGCTGGCTCCGACTACCGACGGCGTCCTCACCATGATGGCCGACGACATGCGGATTTCAGGCGGCGTCATTGGTCAGACTCACTACGTCGTCCTGCTTGCCGGCGAGCACATGGAGATGGTTGTTCGCGATGGTTGGACAAAGACCGACGTCAAACGTTATCTGTTCGAAAACACGATGAACACCTACGCGCATCTGCGGCGCACCTACCGCTTTCCGCTGCCCCTGAAGCCCGGTGACGAGACCCGCATTCGTCCGCTCG
>JAQGJF010000927.1 GCA_028290765.1 Tardiphaga sp. | reverse complement strand
TATGGCTCGACCAACAAATACCAGAACTGCGTAGTGGTCGATCCGGAGAAGTGGGTCGGCCATGGCTATGTCTGCGTGCGCGTGGACTCGCGCGGCACCGGGCGGTCGCCGGGCTTTGTCGATCACTTTTCGCCGCGCGAAAGCCGCGACTTCTACGAATGCATCGAATGGGCCGGGGTGCAGTCCTGGTCCAGCGGCAAGGTCGGGCTGAACGGCATTTCCTATTACGGCATCAACCAGTGGCACGTCGCCTCGTTGCAGCCGCCGCACCTCAAGGCGTTGTGCATCTGGGAAGGCGCCGCCGACTGGTATCGCGACATGACCCATCACGGCGGGATCCTGTCGACGTTCTGGGCCAACTGGTACGACATGCAGGTCAAGACCGTGCAATACGGCCTCGGCGAACGCGGGCCGCGCAGCAGGGTGACCGGTGCGCTCGTGTGCGGCGACGAGACGCTGTCGGACACTGAGCTGGCGCGCAACCGCTGCAGTTTCGGCGACGATATTCTGGCGCATCCGCTCGACGACGACTATCACCGCGCGCGCTCGCCGGATTGGGACAGGATCACGGTGCCGCTGCTCTCGGCGGCCAATTGGGGCGGCCAGGGCCTGCACCCGCGCGGCAATTTCGAAGGATTTTTACGCGCCGCCTCGAAGGACAAATGGCTGGAGTGTCACGGCCTCGAGCACTGGACCCATTTCTACACCGATTACGGCCGCGAACTTCAAAAACGCTTCTTCGATTTCTATCTGAAGGGCGAGGCCAATGGCTGGGACAAGCAGCCGAAAGTGCAGCTGCAGGTCCGCCATACCGATCGCTTCGTCGAACGCCATGAAGCCGTCTGGCCGTTGCCGGATACAAAATGGACCAAATTCCATCTCGACCCCGCCGCGCAGACCCTGACGCCGGAGCCGCCGAAGCATGGCGGCGAAGTGTCCTTTGCCGCCATGGGCGACGGGCTGACTTTCATGTCGGCGCCGTTCACCGAGGACACCGAAATCACTGGCCCGCTGGCGGCGAATTTGCGGATTTCGTCTGATACCGAGGATGCCGATATCTTCCTGGTGTTCCGGGTGTTTTCCGCCGATTTGCGCGAGCAGACTTTTGTCGGCGCGATCGATCCGCATACGCCGGTGGCGCAGGGCTGGCTGCGCGCCTCGCATCGTGAGCTCGATGAAAAACTGTCGCGGCCCTATCGGCCGTATCACAGCCACTCGAGGGTCCAGCCATTGCAGCCGGGCGTGCCGGTCGACGTCGCCATCGAGATCTGGCCGACCTCGATCGTGGTCCCGAAAGGCCATCGCATCGCGCTCAGCGTGCGCGGCAGGGACTACCAATGGCAGAACACCACCGGCGCCAAACTGTCCAACTTCAAGAATGAACTGCTGGGCTGCGGGCCGTTCCTGCATGACGATCCCCGCGACCGGCCGGCGCGGCTGTTCGGCGGCACCACCACGCTGCATGTCGGCAAGGGTGGCGACAATTATGTGCTGGTGCCGATTGCCGGCAAGCCGAAGCGGTGAGCTATTGCGAAGGCAACGAGCGCTGTGTGTTCAGGACTCGAGCAGGACCTTGCGGACCCGCAAGGCCAGCGCATTCTGTGAAAACGGCTTCTGAATCAGCGACACGCCGGGATCCAGCCGGCCTTGATGCACGATCGCATTGCGTGAATAGCCGGTCATGTAGAGCACCTTGAGATCGCCGCGGCTCCGGGTGGCCGCTTCGGCCAGCGCGCGTCCGTTCATGCCCGGCATCACCACGTCCGTGAGCAGCAGGTCGACCGGATCGGATTGGTGCAGCACCGCAAGCGCGGCCTCCGCGTCGCAGGCTTCCCGGACGATGTAATTCAGGGTGGTGAGCGCCTCGGTGACATAGGAGCGGACATCCGGATCGTCCTCCACGACCAGGATGGTCTCGCGGTTTCCCATCGCCGTCGCTTCCGCGGCGGGCCCGGCCTGCATGGCTTCCAGCCTGGCATGGCTGCGCGGCAGGTAGATCTTGACGGCGGTACCTTCGCCGACTTCGCTGTAGATCCGGATGTGGCCGCCGCTCTGCTTGACGAAACCGTAGACCTGGCTCAGTCCCAGGCCGGTCCCCGAGCCGGCGGGCTTGGTGGTGAAGAACGGCTCGAACGCCTTGTCGGCGACTTCCTTCGGCATTCCCGATCCGGTATCGGTCACCGATAGCATGACGTATTGGCCCGGTTTTACGCCTTCGAGGCCTTCGCAATAGGCTTCGTTGAGCAAGACGTTGCCGGTTTCGATGGTCAGCTTGCCGCCGCCCGGCATGGCGTCGCGCGCGTTGATGGCGAGATTGAGCAACGCCGATTCCAGCTCGGCGGTGTCCGCCTCGGCCTGCCACAATCCGGCGCTTTGCACCGTCTCCACGGCAATGGTTTCCCCCAGCGTGCGGTCCAGCAGATCCGACATGCCGACGATCAGACGGTTCGCATCGATCGGTTTCGGTTCGAGTGGCTGGCTGCGCGAGAACGCCAGCAGGCGCTTGGTCAGCGATGCGGCACGCTCCGCGCCCTGATGGGCGTTCGACAATAGCCGCTGCAGTTTCGGCTCCGCGGCCTGCCGCAACGCGATCTGCAGATTGCCGAGAATGATCATCAGCAGGTTGTTGAAATCATGGGCAACGCCGCCGGTCAGTTGCCCGACCGCTTCCATTTTCTGCGATTGCCGGAGGCTGGCTTCCAACGTCTGACGTCGCGCGGCCTCGGTGTACACCGCCCGCGTGCTGCGCATCGTCATGAAAATAAGGACCGCGAACAGCGCCGTGGCGGGGATACCGAAGATCAGGAAGCTCGCCATGTGCCAGAACCAGCCGCTGACGATGTCGCGCGTTTCCAGGCTGGAACTGACATAGAGCGGGAAGCCGTTCAGCTTCCGCACCAGGAAGCGGCGTTCGATCTGGTCGACTCCGGAGACGGTGGTGTACTTCCCGCCGTCGGGCGTGCGCCTGACAAGCTGCCCAAAGCCGGTGGTGGCGTCGAGCCTGATTCCGGCCGTCGCCGGCAGCGGATATCTTGCCAGCAACACGCCGTCGTCCCGGATCAACGCGAAGCTCGCACTGGTGCGCGCCGCGAGCGACGCATAGGACCGCTCGAAGGCCTGCGGCAGAATGGAAATTTCGGTGGTCCCGCTGAAGGTCCCGGAACTGTCGGCGCGGCGCTTGCTGACCGGAAAGATCAGACGGCCGGTCATCACGATTTTCACCACCTCGCCGATGTGGAGATCCGGGCCGGGAGCAAGCTGCGCTTTCAGGTAATCCCGATCCGGGGCGTTGGCGGCCGCCGGCAGCGGGTAGAACAGCGACGACGCGATCGCAGTGCCCTGCGCGTCGAGAATCCACACTGAGGCGATGTCGGGAAGCGTCACGACGAACTGCTTGAGCCGTTCGCTCAACTCGGCCTCGGCGCTGCGCAGCGTCTGGACTGCCCGCCCGCGCGTGATTTGCTCGACGCTGTCGAATATCACATTGACCGATTGAAAGACCCGCAGCGCTTGTTCCGCTGCGATGTCCAGCGCCCGCTCGTTTCGTTCGTCCGCGATTTGAAAGGCCGCTCCATAGTTCTGCCAGGAAGCGTAGCCGAACAGCGCGACGGGCAGAGCGATGCTCAGGACGAGCATCAGCCGCAGATTTCTCAGCGCGACATCGCGGCGCTTGCGCATTCAGACGGTCCGGCTCAAGCGAAGCCCCTGCGAGGACCTGTTGAAGGGACGCATCCCGCGAATCCTCGCGGGCGAACTATGACGGCGATTCGCAACCAGATAAACCCCGGTCGACGGCTTTCCTTCAGGGACCTCGCGCGCAGGTCGAAGGTGGGTCGGTTCCGCGGCGGAACCGGGAGCGGCGCCGATCAGGGATAGACCTGTCCCTTGCTGTCGAGATTCGGCAATTGCTCGATCGGCTTCGTCGCGAGCGGCTTCACCTCGCCTGAAATCTCAAAGCTCATGCGGTCGACGCCCATCACCAGTGGGCCATCATACCCGGCGGCGCGGGTGCGTTGGATGATCTGGTCTTCGCCTTTGCTGCCCTGCAATTCCTTGGTCACGATGTGGGAATAGACCGCCAGTTTCGGCCTGGTCCGCTTGAAGACTTCGGCGGCCTGTTCCGGCGTGGTCAGTTTGGCCAGCACGCCCTTCATTTCCGGCATTTCGCTGAGGCGGTCGCTGAAGGCGATGACGTTATGGATGATGAGGTCGGCGCCGACGCCGTGCGTGATCAGGTTTTCGTTCAGCGTCGTATCGCCGGACAGCAGCACGCGATGCCCGTTCCAGGCCACCGTGTAGCCGAAGGCGGGATTGCCGTCGGCGTGTTCGACGGTGAACGCCGTCACCGAAACCCCGTTCTTCTCGAACACCACTCCATCCTTGACGATGTGGGTGGCGATGACGAGGTTCTCGATCGGATTGAACTTGTTGACGCGGGCATTGAGGTCATGGCCGAACATGGCGCGCATGCCGGCGACCATCGGTTCGGTGCCATCCGGCCCCCACAGCTCCAGGCCATGGTCGCGTCCGAGCAGGAACCAAGGCGTCATCCACAGATCGGGCAGCCCCTCGATGTGGTCGCTGTGCAGATGGGTCAGGAAGATGTTGGTGATGTCCTTGGGGTTGATGCCGCTCTGATAGAGCCGCTGGTTGGTGCCGCGGCCGACATCGAACAGCAGCTTCTCGCCGTTGGCCTCGATCAAAGTGGCGATGCCGAGGCGATCCGGGAAGTATTCCGGGCCGGCGGTGCCGAGAAGGGTGACCTTCATGTTCGGTTCGTCGGCGTGCGCCGCGGTCAGCAGGAAGAAGGTTGACGCGATGCAGGCGAATTGGCGAAGGCTGAACGTCATCTTACATATTCCTTTGCTGTAATCCCCGAGCCATCCCGTCATTGCAATGACGGAGAGAGGCCTCGTTCATAATTCAAGAATCCGCCGTTGCCGCCAGCGCCGCGCCGCTTGCGACATGGCTGGTCAACAACCGGGTCACGTCGCGGCGCAACAGGTTGAATTCGGGGGAGGAGACGTCACGCGGGCGGGGCAGCGCCAGCTCGACTTGGCTTTCGATGCGTCCCGGTCCGGCGGTCATCACCACGATCTTGTCGGCGAGCAGCACGGCTTCCTCCACCGAATGGGTCACGAAGATCACCGTCAGTTTCGTGGTCCGCCAGATCTCGATCAGTTCTTCCTGCAACTTGCCGCGGGTCAGGGCGTCGAGCGCGCCGAACGGTTCGTCCATCAGCAGGATGTCGGCGTCGTTGGCCAGCACCCGGGCGATCGCCACCCGTTGCTTCATGCCGCCGGACAGCTGATGCGGATAACGATCGGCGAAGGCGGTGAGCCCGACCATGGCCAAAAACCTGTCGGCGATTTCCGCGACCTGTTTGGAGCCGACGCGACGGTGCAGCGGCCCGAAGCGGATGTTGTCGCGCACCGTGAGCCAGGGAAACAGCGCATAATCCTGGAACACCATGCCGCGGTCCGGACCGGGTCCGTCGACCCCGACGCCGTAGACCGCGACCGCGCCGCGCGTCGCCTTCTCGAAGCCGGCGATGATGCGCAGCAGCGTCGACTTTCCGCAGCCCGACGCGCCGAGCAGGCAGACGAAGTCGCCCTTGTTGACGGTGAGATCGATGCCGCGCAACGCCTCGACCGCGCCATTGGCGGCGTCATAGACCTTGTGCAGGTCGTTGATCCGCAGAATCGGCACCGGTTTGGCGCGGTCAGGCATGATGCTGCGGACTCCAGCGCAGGAAATAATTGCTGAGCTTGAGCAAAATCCGATCGGACAAAAACCCAGTCACGCCGATGATGATCATGCCGGTGATGACGAGATCGGTGCGCGACAGCGTGCGGCCGTCCATGATGACGGCCCCCAGCCCCTCGGGCACGCCGGTCATCTCGCCGACCACGATCAGGATCCAGGCAAAACTGGCGCCGAGCCGCAGCCCGTTGAAGATGCTGGGCAGCGCCGCTGGCAGCACCACCGAGCGGAACAGCTGATGACCGCTGCAGCCCAGCATTTCGGCGGCTTCGAACAGGCGCGGATCGATCGACTTCACGCCGAAGATGGTGTTGAGCAGGATCGGATAGAACGCCCCGAGAAACACCAGGAAAATCGCCGATCGCGGCCCGAGGCCGAAAAAGATCATCGACAGCGGCAGCCAGGCCGTCACCGGGATCGGCCGCAGCAGCGACAGCGTCGGATCGAGCATGGCGCGCAGCAGCGGCAGCCGGCCGATCAACAGCCCGAGCGGAATGCCGACCGCCGCCGCGGCGAAAAAGCCGCCATAGACGCGCTGCACTGATTTCCAGAAGTGAATGGCCAGGCTGGCGCTATAGGCGTCATCGTAGACGCCGCCGAAGGCAAAGTCCCACATCATCACCGCGACGCCGGACGGCAGCGGCACCAGCCGGGTTCCGGTCCGTCGCACCATCACATCCCAGATCACCAGCAGGCAGAGCGGAACCACCAGCGCCAGCGCGACCGTGCGCAGACGACGGGTCCAGTCCGAGGCCGGCGGCTGTTGCACAGACGGCATGGCGGGAGTGGCGATGGTGGCCTCGGTCGAGGCCTCCGCGACGCCGGCCGGCAGCATCACGCCCTGTTCAGGATGCGGCAATGGCTTTCACGAAACTGGGGTCGATGAAGGTCGTGTAATCCGGCAACTGGCGGATCTGCTTCTTGGCCAGCATCTGGGCGCCATAGTAATTGGCCTGTTTCAGGAACAGGTCGTCGATGTTCCAGGTCAGCTCGACGTTCGGCGCCGCCTGTTCGATCGAGGCCTTCTGCTGCCCGAGCTTTTGCATCGCCATGGCGACAAAGGCGTCGCGGTCGCCCATGGCATATTCGCTGGCCTTGCGGTGGATCTTGAGCAGCGTCCGGATCAGCTCCGGGTCCTTTTCGATCATCTCGCGGCGCGTCGTCAGCACCATGTTGAGCGAGCCGGTCGGGGTCGAATAGGGGTATTCGACGATCTTGCCGACGCCGTTGGCGAGGCTGATGCCGGGTCCCGGCTCGGCGCCGACATAGGCGTCGATATCGCCGCGGGCGAGCGCCGGCGCCATGTCGCTGAACGAGATGCGGACCGATTGCACGTCCTTGATGGTCATGCCTTCGGCGGTCAGCCGGTCGAGGATCACGACTTCCTGGGTCGATCCGGGCCAGATCGCGACCTTCTTGTCTTTCAGGTCCTTGATCGAGTTGATCGCCGAATCCTTCGCCGCGACCACGGCCATGCCGCGATTGCAGGCCGCGGCGATCACGACGACGGGTTCGCCATTGGCGCCGCCGAGGGTAGCGGCCGCGAGGCCGTAGATTCCGAAATCGACGGTACCGGTGGCGACGGCGTTCTTGCCGTCGGTCGGGCTCTCGAACGGGATCACCTCGACCTTGAAGCCGGGGGTGAGAAATTTTTCGTAGAAATACGGCGTGATGCCGTGAATGAGCTTGAGCGTGCCGACCTTGATGACGCGGTCTTCGGCAAAAGCACTGTTCGCGGTGGTGGACAATGCCGCTGCCGTGGCGGCCAGACGCATGAAGTCTCGTCGCGTTGTGGTGCGCATAACGCTCTCCGCTAGGGTCGTCCGGCTTTCTCAGCTTATGTGCAGCGCAACAATATACAAGGACTAAATTGATGCAGGGAATCGCCGCAAGCCGACGCGTCGCGTTTGCAACCTGAAAGGGAATCGCTACTGTCAAGTGAGGCGTGCCAATGCGGGTCGCCCGTCAGCGTGTTTTAATATTTTTTATTCATTTCGAGATCAGTCACATGGCCAAGCGCATTGTTCTGCTTTCCGACGGTACCGGCAATTCCGCGAGCAAGGTCTGGCGCTCGAATGTCTGGCGGGTGTTCGAAAGCCTCGACCTCACCGGCACCAGCCAGGTCGCTTTTTATGACGACGGCGTCGGGACGTCGTCGTTCAAGCCGCTCGCCATCCTGGGCGGTGTGTTCGGTTACGGCCTCAAGCGCAACGTGCTCGATATCTACAAATTCCTCTGCGCCAACTACGAAACCGAGAACGACGAGATTTATGGCTTCGGGTTCAGCCGCGGCGCCTTCACGATGCGGGTGGTGATGGGGCTGGTGCTTGACCAGGGCCTCGTGCCCGGCCGCACCGACGCCGAACTGTATCGGAACGCCAAACAGGCTTATCGCGCCTACCGCGCCAACTCGTTTCATACTGTATTCGGGATCGAGAAGCCGTTCCGCTGGGTGCGCGACGCTTTCCTGCGGCTCATCGGTATCCGCTACGACCAGACCCGCAACCGGACCATCGAAAAGATAAAATTCCTTGGACTGTGGGATACCGTGGCCGCGTACGGCCTGCCGATCGACGAGATGGCGCGCGGCGTCAGCAAGTGGTTGTTTCCGCTCGAACTGCCCGACCGCGGCTTCAACCACGGCATCCAAAAAGCCTGTCACGCGCTGGCGCTCGACGACGAGCGCACCACGTTCCACCCGGTGTTGTGGAACGAAAAGGGCGTGCCGCCGGCTCAACTGCACCAGGTCTGGTTCGCCGGTGTTCACTCCAATGTCGGCGGCGGATATCCCGACGACTCGCTGGCGCACATCCCGCTGTACTGGATCATCAAGCAGGCCGAAGCCGCCGGGCTGAAGTTCAAGACGGCGACGAACGTCGATCCGGACGACAATGCCGACCCGGACATGGTGCAGGTCCAGAAGTGGCGCCGCGACAAGGACGGACGGCTCTACGATTCCCGCAACGGCCTCGGCGGCTATTATCGTTACGGTCCGCGCAAGATCGCCGACCTGAACCATATGAAGCTATCGCGCCGGCCGGGCGATGAGGTCTTCATCAAGACGCCGAAGATTCACGTCACCGCGCTCAACCGCGCGATGGGCTGCGCCCATCGTTACGCGCCGATCGGCATTCCGAAACACTACGATGTCCTGACTGACGGCGGCTTCGTGGACCAGACGACGGTGGAGAGCGCTGCCGCCGCCGATCTCCGCTGTCAAAAGCAGGAGGACATCTGGAACGTGGTCTGGCGCCGCCGCATCATCTATTTCGCCACCGTGCTGGCATCGATGTATCTGGCGATCTATCCGCTGGTCCGCACCACGCCGTCCGAAAACGAATTCAGCAGCCGGCTCAGCTTCGTCTCGCAGGCCGTT
>JAQGJF010000673.1 GCA_028290765.1 Tardiphaga sp. | reverse complement strand
AACTGGAAGACGCGCCCGCGCTGTTCGAGCAGAAGCGCCGCGCCATCATCGGCGAGATCGAAGCCGCGGAAACCGGCCGCCGCGTCGCCGCCGACGCGCTGGCGGCGGCGGAAAGCCTGATGGCGGAAACCGACCGCGCCGCCAAGGTTTCACTGGAAGCCCTGTCGGCCGCGCGCGAAGCCTGCGCCCGCGCCGAAGAGCGTATGGAGGGCGGCAGGCGCCGCCTCGAGGACATCGAACGCGAAATTCGCGACATGCTGGAGGTCGAGCCGGAGGGTGTCGCCAATCTGGCCGAGATCCAGCCCGGCACCGAGCTGCCGCCGCTGGCCGAGATCGAAACCGACCTGGAAAAGCTGCGCCGCGATCGCGAGCGTCTCGGCGCCGTCAACCTGCGTGCCGAAGAAGAGCTGCGCGAGGTCGAAACCCAGCACACCGGGCTGACCACCGAACGCGACGACCTGGTGGAAGCCATCAAGCGGCTGCGCCAGGGCATCCAGAGCCTCAACCGCGAAGCCCGCGAACGCCTCCTGACCTCGTTCGAAACCGTCAACGGACATTTCAAGCGGCTGTTCACCGAACTGTTCGGCGGCGGCACCGCCGAACTGACCCTGATCGAGAGCGACGATCCGCTGGAGGCCGGCCTCGAAATCGTCGCCAAGCCGCCGGGCAAGAAGCCGCAGACGCTGTCGCTGCTGTCCGGCGGCGAGCAGGCGCTGACCGCGCTGGCGCTGATCTTCGCGGTGTTCCTCACCAACCCGTCGCCGATCTGCGTGCTGGACGAAGTCGACGCGCCGCTCGACGATCACAATGTGGAGCGGTTCTGCGACCTGCTGCATGAAATGACCGGCTCGACCGACACGCGCTTCATCATCATCACCCATAATCCGATCACGATGGCGCGGATGAACCGGCTGTTCGGCGTCACCATGGCCGAACGCGGCGTCTCGCAGCTGGTCTCGGTCGATCTCGAAAACGCGGTGAAAATTCTCGACCAGCACGTGGCATAGTCGTCTCTCTGCCGCGAGGCTCCGCCTTCCAACGAGTCGTCCCGGCCAACGAGCCGGGACCCAGACGCCGCAGCATCGCTTTTTGGCAATGAATTCGCCGCCTTCTTTTCATCATTGAGGCCAGGGGTTCTGGGTCCCGGCCTGCGCCGGGACGACGTGTGGAGAGGGCGATGCGCGTACCATGACCGCTCCCGATCTTCCCGCCGAACTGAAAGCCGCGCTCGAAACCCGACTGCACGGCCTGTCGCGCAACGACGCAGCAGAGCGGTCGGCGACCATTTCGCAGACCTATCGCGACGGCGGCGGTTCCGCCGCGATCCGCACCGAAGCCGATGCGCTAGCTTACGCGCTGGCGCGGATGCCAGCGACCTATGCCGCGGTGATCGCGAGCCTCAACGCGTTACAGGAAGTGCGCCCAAGTTTCGAGCCGCAAAGCCTGCTCGATATCGGCGCCGGCCCGGGCACGGCGACATGGGCCGCCGCGGAAGCTCTTTCGTCGCTGCGATCGTTCACGCTGCTGGACGCCAACACCGCGTTGCGAACGCTTGCTTTGGATCTGGCCCGCGGCGGCCATCGCTTGTCGGCAATGCATTACGACCACGGCGATGCCGGCGCTAGGCTCGCCGACGCACCGGCTGCGGACCTTGTCGTCGCCAGCTACATGATCAACGAGCTCGCCGACACATCTCGCGCGGCGCTGGCCGATCTGATGTGGGCGAAGACGCTCGACACGTTGCTCGTCGTCGAACCCGGCACGCCCGCGGGCACGCAGCGCATCCTCGAACTGCGGCGCCGGCTGATCGCGCAGGGCGCGCATGTCATCGCCCCCTGCCCGCACGACGCCGAATGTCCGCTGGCCGCGCCGGACTGGTGTCATTTCACGCAACGGCTTCCGAGGTCGCGCGCTCATAAACAACTCAAGGCCGCGGAACTTCCCTATGAGGATGAAAAATTTATTTATGTCGCGCTGTCGCGCACGCCGTCGGCGCTGCGGCCTGCGCGCGTGCTGGCGCAGCCGGAACTCAGCAAGATCGCTATTGCCGCCAAGCTCTGCACATCTCACGGTATCGAGCGCGTGATTGCTCCACGCCGCGACAAGACGGCCTATGCGCGATTTCGAAAATTAAACTGGGGCGGTGCGATTTTCGAAACCGCCAGACCGCCGGCGGAATAATCGCCGCGCGTCGGCGTTTGTCCTAACGACGCATGTGCGTCCTTAACAAGATTCATCAGGAGTAGAGCTGCAATGTCCAGGACATTTGCCGCAGTAGCGGCTTTGACTTTCATTCTCGCTTCATCGGCGGCATCGGCGCAGATGCTGAAGACGGCCGATACGCCGAAGGGCAAGACTTTCGTCGATGCCAAGGGCATGACGTTGTACACGTTCGACAAGGACGCCGGCGGCAAGTCGATGTGCAACGGTCCCTGCGCGGAAAACTGGCCGGCGCTGGCCGCCGCGGACGACGCCAAGCCGGCCGCCGATATGACCATCGTGGTGCGCGATGACGGCAAGAAGATGTGGGCCTACAAGGGCAAGCCGCTCTACACCTTCAAGAAGGACACTGCGCCCGGCGAAACCAATGGCGATGGCTTTCTGAACGGCGCATGGCACATGGCGACGCCGTAGTCCGCAGGCGTTAACCAGTCTCTTTGCACGCTGAAGAGCGCCCCACCCTGCCCTCTCCCGCTTGCGGGGAGGGTTGGTTGGGTTGGGGCTCTGGCGTCGGCACAGTGGTCGTTAACCACTGCCTTTGAACGCATTCCGCTCCCGGCGCGACAAATGAACGCTGCACCCGTCCCGCGGCCCCTGCCGCGCGACGCGTTTTTGGGCTACGGTGCGCGCCTTCGTCGTCTCACCAGGAGTCCTATCCCATGTCGACCGGCTGGATTGTTCTCGGCGTCATCGTCATTCTCGTTCTCTTCGCGATTGGCGCATACAACCGCCTTGTCGCCCTCAGTCAGCGGGTCGGCCAGGCCTTCGCCGATATCGACGTACAGCTGAAACAACGACACGACCTGATTCCAAATCTGATCGAGACCGTAAAAGGCTATGCCGCGCATGAACGCGGCACGCTCGACGACGTGATCAAGGCCCGCAACGCTGCCATGTCGGCGCAGGGCACCGGACAGGTTTCCGCCGCCGAGAACCAGCTCTCCGGCGCGCTCGGCAAACTGATCGCATTGTCGGAAGCCTATCCAGACCTCAAGGCCAACGCCAATTTCCAGCAACTGGCGAGCGAACTGTCCGATCTCGAAAACAAGATCGCCGCCAGCCGCCGCTTCTTCAACAACGCGGTTCAGGAATACAACACCGGCATTCAGCAGATGCCGGCCGCGCTGTTCGCGGCGCCGCTCGGCTTCACCCGCAAGGATTTCTTCGACCTCGGCGCCACCCGCAGCGAAGTCGAGCAGGTGCCGACGGTGAAGTTCTGACCGCGGCATAATCTCCAGCCGGGCAGCACATCATGGCCGCGTACGGTCTCTATACCCACATCGCATCGAACAAGTTTCGTTCGATGCTGCTGCTCGCGGGGCTGTTTCTGCTGATTTACGTGATGGTGTTTGCCGGAGCATTGATCGCAGAGGTGGTGATCAACAGCGACGGGTCGGTCAGTTATTATCTGGTCGCGGCATCGCGAGACCTGCTCAAGGCGTTTCCCTATGCCACCGGGGGCGCGGCGCTGTGGATCGTGATCGCCTATTTTTTCCACCAATCGATCATCGACGCCGTCACCGGCGGCGAGGACGTCACCCGGCAGCAGCAGCCGCGGCTCTATAATCTCCTGGAGAACCTCTGCATCTCGCGCGGCATTCCGATGCCGAAGCTGAAAGTCATGGACAGCGACGCCCTGAATGCGTTCGCGACCGGCCTCAATCCGCGGCAATATTCCGTCACCGTCACCACCGGCCTGTTGAAGGCGCTCAACGACCAGGAAATCGAGGCGGTGCTCGGTCACGAGCTCACCCACATCCGCAACGGCGACGTGCAGCTGATGGTGGTCGCAGTGATCATCGCCGGCGTGGTCGGCTTCACCGCCGAGCTTTTCTTCCGGCTGTTCTTCAATTCCAACTGGAGTTTTGGCGGCCGGTCGTCACGCTCCTCCTCGTCGTCCTCATCGAGCAGCGACAGCAAGGGTGGTGGCGGCGCCATTTTCGTGATTATTCTCGCCGTCGCGCTGATTGCGCTGGCCTGGGCGCTGTCTCTGGTGGTCCGGCTGGCATTGTCGCGGTCACGCGAACTCCTGGCCGACGCCGGTTCGGTGGAACTGACGAAAAATCCCGATGCCATGATCTCGGCGCTGCGCAAGATCGAGAATCGCGGCGAACTGCCCGGCGCCACCTCGGCGGTGATGGAGCTGTGCGTCGACAACCCGCGCGAAGGGTTCGCCGATCTGTTTGCCACCCATCCTTCGGTGGATTCGCGGGTGGCCGCGCTGGTCAAGTTTGCCGGGGGCCACGATCCCGGACGGCTGGCGCTGCCATCCGACACCATCGATGAGTCCGACGACCAAGCCGGGCAAGGCGACCCGTCAGGGCCGACCCCGCCGCCGCTGCCATCAGGTCCCTGGAGCGATGCCAACCCACCCGCCGGCTCATCCCGAGGGCCATGGGTCAAGCGCGCCGGCCCATGGGGACGGCGGTAGCCGCTCCATATCCGCCGGCGGCGATTACATGGCGCTGGAAAGGCTCGCCAATTAACGAATTCCCAAGGATTTTCCGGGACTTCGGTCAGGGGAATTGAATTATCCCTTGTTTCTGCCATGTTCGCGCCCAAAGCAGGCTTGGGGAACGTTCCGGTCGCGTGAGTCGCGGTTGCGAACAAGAGCCTTGCGCGAAAAGGGATCTCATGGCGAAGCCAGTAGTGATTGTCGTAGGTGCCGACAAGGGCGGGGTCGGCAAGACCACCGTGTCGCGGACCGTGCTTGATTATTTTAGCGCCAACAACGTGCCGACGCGCGCCTTCGATACCGAGGCGCCGCGCGGCACGCTGAAGCGCTTTCATCCGGAGATCACCGAAATCGTCGACATGACGACGACATCGGACCAGATGAAGATCTTCGATACGCTGAACTCGTCGGCTCCCTCCGTCACCGTCATCGACGTCCGCGCCGGTCTCTTGTCGCCCGCTTTGGCCTCGCTGCGCGACATCGGCTTTCTCGATGCCGCCAAGTCCGGCCAGATCACCTTTGCCGTGTTCCATATCCTCGGTCCGTCCATCGCCTCGCTTGACGAGATCGCCGAGACGGCCGGTTTCATGCAGGGCGCGAAGTATTTCCTGGTGAAGAATTTCATCAACAATACCAGCTTCTTCGAGTGGGATCAGGCGACCTACAATTCCTATTT
>JAQGJF010000911.1 GCA_028290765.1 Tardiphaga sp. | reverse complement strand
CTCGTTGAGCTTCGACGGACGGAGCCGTTCAACCCATCCTCCGAGACCTACTGCTGCGGCTCGATTTTCGTGATGGTCTTCTTGCCGCCGCTTTCGCTGACGGAAAAACTGATCTTGTCGCCGGCGTGCAGTTTCTCGAGCAGGCCGTCGGCCGCCTTGTATTGCTGTTCGGCCGCGCCGCTGGCGCCGACCGTGCCGCCTGGCGTGTCCTTGACGCCGATGGTTCCGCTGATCCGGTCGATCGTGGTGATCATTCCCGTCATCTTTTGCTGGTTTTGCTGGGCCCAGGCCGCCGAAGGCAGCGCTACGGGAATGAGAATCAGTGCGGCACCCGCCACAACCAGTCTTGCCAGTTTCATCGAAAACCTCCCGGGTGTTCGGAACACAGTTATAGACAAGCCGGCCAGGGGTCGATTGGTTCCCGCATGGGCCGAAACGCCGCATTTGTTCCCATCGGAAGCAGCGCTGCCACATTGGCGCCGCCGATGCGGCCCGCGCCGTCGTACCTAGGTCGTAACGCATCGGCCGATTTGTGAAACCGCCCCGTAACATCGCGCGCCTAATCCCCGCGACGGTCTTCAGCCCATCGATCCGGAGCCGCCTTGCATGCCCTGCCATTTTCTCGTCGCCTCGTGGGGCAGCCCCGGCCATCTCGGCCCGACGCTGACGGCGGCGGGGCAGTTGCGCCGGCGCGGCCACGGCGTGCGCTTCATCGCCCGCGCCGACGCGCGCGCGGATGTCGAGGCGGCGGGATATCAATTCGCGACCTGGCAGCGGGGCCCGGATTTCACGCCGGTCGCGCCCAACGGCACGCCGCTGCAACAGGCCTACGACCAACTGCTGTTCGGCCCGGCCGCCGCGCGCGCCGCCGACACCAAGGACGAGATCGACCGCGCGCCGACCGATGCCGTGCTGACCGATACCGGCCTCGTCGGCTCGGCTGTTGCCGCGGAGGCGGCGGGAATTCCCTGTGCGCTGCTCTCGCCGACGATCAGCCTGCGGCCGCTGCCGGGCGTGCCGGCGCTGCAGAGCGGGCTGCTTCCGCCGCGTGATGGCGAGGCCGGCGCCGAAGTGGCCGCGGCGAACGAGCAATTCGCGGCGGCGATGAACGCATGTCTGCCGATGCTGAACGCGGCGCGGCAAAACTTCGGCCTCGCGCCATTCCGCCACGTGCTGGAACTGTTCGACCGCCCGGCGCGGCATCTGCTCGCAGTCAGCGCGGCGTTCGATTATCCGGCTCATGCGCTGCCGTCGAACCTGCGCTACGTCGGCCCCCTGCTGGAGAGCTATGACTGGACCAAACCCTGGCAGCCGCCGTGGCCGCAGCAATCAAAGCGGCCGCGTGCGCTGGTGTCGTTCAGCACCACCGACCAGAACCAGACTGAGGCGTTGCAGCGCACGGTGAACGCATTGGCGCTGGCCGGGATCGACGGCGTCGCCACGGTCGGTCCGGCGCTGGACCCCGCGAAACTGCAGGCGCCGGACAATGTGGCCTTGCTGCCGAGCGCGCCGCATGACGCGGTGATGCAGGAAGTGTCGGTGGTGGTGACCCATGGCGGCCACGGCACGGTCAGCCGCGCGCTGTGGCGCGGCCTGCCGCTGCTGGTGATGCCGATGGGACGCGACCAGGACGACATCGCCGCGCGCGTGGCGTTTCACGGCGCCGGCCTGGTGCTGCCGTCCACGGCGCCGGCGACCGAGATCGCCGCCGCGCTGACCCGGCTGGTCCGCGAGCCGCCTTTCCGCGCCGCCGCGCGGCGGCTGGGCGACGCCATCGCGGAAGAGATCGCCGCGACGCGTCTCGTCGATGAGATGGAAGCGATCGTCGAGGCGCGCGCTATTTCATCGTGATCGCCAGCCCGCTGAGGTCGATATTGGCCATCAGCCCGACCTGGTGGCCGGACAGTTCCAGCACCGCCCCCTTCTGGTTGGTCAGCACGATCGCGCGCGCGCCGCCGCCGACCGCGAGTCCCGCGCCCGCCGCACCATAGACACCGGCGACGTCCGACGGCCGGTTAATGTTGTGGACCCGGCCGCGCAGCACCGTCTTGGAGCCGCCGAACACCAGGCCATAGTCGATCCCGCCGGCGGAGAGCCCATAGCTGCGGCCGCGAAAATTCAGCACGCCGCCGCCGCCGGACCCGCCGATCACCCATCCCGCCTTGTAGATCGTCAGCGACACGGTGCCCTCGTCGGCCTGGGCGGTGGAGGCCAGCGCGGCGCCGGCGAATGCCGTCAGCGCAACCAGCGCGGCACGAATGGCGGATGATGTTTTCATGGATAGGGTTCCCCGGGATTTTGTGAACAGGCATCGCGACGCAGATCGAGTCGCGCTCGCCGATTGTACCGGATGGGCGGAAGGCGCAAAACCCATTCGTGGCTGAACGCGCGTCATGCCGCTTTGAACCTTCCCGCACCTTACCAACACTTAATCCATGTCCGGGACGTCCCATAGGCCCGGCAAGCCTCCGCGGTGATGTCGCGGAGGCATAGCGAACATTCATTTCAAACCAGGAGCTTTTCCCCATGCGTCATTTGACCGTCCTTTGCGCTGCCGCCGGCGTTGCCGTCACCGCCTTCGCCGCGACCGCTCCGGCCGAGGCCGCCTTCAACCTGATCCGCTGGCAGGACACCGGCATCTGCCAGGTCTGGGACCACAGCATCCCGACCAAGCCGTTCCCGGCCAGCTACAAGACCGTCAGCAAGCCGGTGCCGACCTTCGCCGCCGCGATCGCAGTCAAGGATGGCATGCTGAAGAAGGGCGCCTGCAAGCTCTGAAGCAAAATGTTTGCGAAAGGTGGGCAGAGGCGCGCTGGCGCCGTGCCCACCCTTCTGCATTCCGCGCCCCGCGCTTCCGCGGCCGGACCGATCGGCACTGACACGCCGGATCAGTTCGTGTACGACTTCGGTCCGGACCAGACGGAGCTGCGCGGGCGATGCTGACTCTCTATTCCTACCCCGAATTGTTCGGCGTCGCCGACAACAACGGCTACGGCCTGAAAATATTCGCCTTCCTCCGGCTTGCCGGCGTGCCGTTCGTCCATGAACATCTGTTCGACGCCTCGGCCGCGCCGCGCGGCCAGTTGCCCTATATCGTCGATGATGGCGAGACGATCGGCGACAGCGAAACCATCATCGCGCACCTGATCGGCAAATATCGCCTGACCATCGACGCCGCGCGCTCGCCGGCGCAGCGCAGGACGGATCATCTGGTCACCCGCATGCTCGACGATCTCTATTGGGTGATGTCGTATTCGCGCTGGAAGGACGAGCGCTATTTCCCGGCGTTCCGCGACGCGTTCATGGCGCAGCATTCGCGCATCGACGCCGCCGGCCTCGACAAGGCCAGGGACTACAACGCCCAGCGCTATTTCTTCCAGGGCATCGGCCGCTACGCTCCTGACGCCGCCTATGCCCGCGGTCTCGCCGATCTGCAGGTGCTGGCCGACCTCGTCCCGGCGCAGGGCTACGTGCACGGTGACAAGCCCACGAGCATCGACGCGGCGATCTATGGCTTCATCGCCAACATCCACTTTTTTCCGATCGAGACGCCGCTGAAGCAGTTCGTGTCCTCGCATGCCAACCTCGTGCGCCATTGCGAGACCATTCACGCCGCCGTCAGCGAGCCGTAGAGCGGGCAACGCGTTCGCTTTGCGACATATGCCTCCCTCATCCTGAGAGCCTGATCAGAAAAGCGAATTCGTAGCCCGGATGAGCGCAGCGACATCCGGGGCAGGCCT
>JAQGJF010000898.1 GCA_028290765.1 Tardiphaga sp. | reverse complement strand
GTGGAGGAATATCAGTGCCCGCAGAGTTCCCACGGGTCCATTGCCTCGCGCGCGCTCGGTAGCCACGCCTGATCCTTTGCCTTCAGAAAGTCGGGTCTGGCTTCGCCCACGCGCACCGAGGTCTTGAGAGCCATGAGAATGCCCATTGCGCTCTTGGCGCTTTCGCTGGCATCGCTTGTTGCAGCGGGGACGGCTGCACAAAGCCAAGACAGCCCGCCGGCATGGGCCTACCCGGTAAATCCGCCGAATTTCCAACGCGCGCCTGACGATGGCACGATCCGGCGTGTCCCGAACAGCGCGGAGGGTTTTACGCTCACGCAAGTGCGCGATCTGTTCGCCGCGCCCGACTGGCATCCCGAAGATCATCCGCCAATGCCAGAAATCGTGGCAAAGGGGAGAAAGCCTGACGTGTTCGCGTGCGGCGTCTGTCACCGGGCAGATGGGCCGGGCGGCCCTGAGAATGCCGGCCTGGTTGGCCTCTCCGCGGAATACATCATACAACAAACGGTGGAGTTCAAGACGGGCCTGCGTACGAATTCGGTGCCTCGCGTAGCCACCGACCTGATGATCAAGGCGTCCAAAGCAGTCACCGATCAGGAACTCAAGGAGGCTGCGGCCTATTTTGCATCAATCAAGCCGAGATCGAACATTTCGGTCGTTGAAACCGACACCGTTCCGAAGACACATGTAAGGGACTTGTTCTTGGCCCCGATGGACGGCGGCGAGAAAGAGCCGATCGGCCAGCGCATCATCGAGATTCCGGAAAACGTCGAACACTTTGTCAGCCGGGACGCGCGCGCTCGTTTCATCGCCTACGTCCCGGTTGGCAGCATTCAGAAAGGGCGGGCGTTGGCGGCGAGCAGCGATCTCCGCGTCCAGTGCGCCGCCTGTCACGGTGCCGACCTTAAAGGGACTGCCGTGGCGCCGGGGATTGCGGCCCGTTCGCCCACGTACATGTTCCGGCAGCTTTACGACTTCAGATCGGGCGCGCGAAAGGGCGCCAATAGCGAACCCATGAAACCGGTTGCTGAACAGCTCAGCATGGAGGACATGATCGCGCTGGTCGCATATACGGCGTCGCTCACACCGTAATATTTTTGGCTGCTTGCAGGGCAATGAGCAAGACTGTCGTCGTTCGCCGCGGAGCGCGATCTCATTGGCACGTCGGCTCCTGGCATTTTTCAGACGTGCAGTGATCGCAACCAGACGCCAGCTTACAATGCCTGCTTCACAACAAACAAAGGAGGATACCGATGAAGTACATGATCACGTGGAGCGAGCGTTCGCAGGGATCGCCCATCGAGTACGAGAATGCCCAGAAGCGGATTCTGGAAGTCTTCACTCAATGGAAAGCGCCCGACAACTTCAAGATCGAGATGTTCGTGATACGAGTGGGGGACTGGGGCGGTTATATGCTGCTGGATTGCGACGATCCGTTGGCGGTTCACAAGTTCTGCTCGATGCTGCCCGCCTTCGTATTCGAAGCGCGGCCAGTGGTTCCCGTCATGGACGCCGTTCGGGTCGAGCTTGAAGCAATTGCATTTCGTGACGAACTCAAAGGCAAGTAACAGCATCACACCGAAGACTGCAGGATCGCTAGCGCTCCGGGATGCTTGGGCAAGGAAGAATGCACTGACGAAGTGATCGAGAAATCGACTGACTTCCGTTGTTGGCACTTTTCAGGCCTAAGCCGATCCGCCGAGCGATATCCGTTCGTCGCTGCAAACAGGACACGGCACCCTGCGCGCGTTGCCTCTTGAACGAAGCTGCGCCGTAGATATCTATGGAGAAGCAAGGATACGGCAGCAAAACATGAAACTCTCCCTCGTACAGTCACAGGCAATCCAGGCTCGAATGGCGCTCATCGTCGGTGCGGAGACGTTTGACCGGCTCTTTGCGGGCGTCGAATTTGACGAGCTGGATGGAGATGTTCTGTTCGTCAGCGTCATGGACGAGGACAAGGGACAAGAGATGGAGGAGAAATTTGGCTCCCATATCTCGATCGTCGCGGGTGAAGTCCTGAAAAGGCGGATCGGCATTGTGATGATTTTGCCGAGGGTGCTTCAGTGAAGTGGCGATGTCGGCCGCTTCCATCATTTTGATGGGTATCGGCGCTCAACCCATTCCATGAATCGCTAGAATTCATATCGGCTGCGGTTCCTGTCCCGCTTCGCCGCCTTGCCCTTGTACCAGTGCATCCAATGTTGGCCGCCGCCGCGATCGCGCGGGTCGAACGGCTCGCCGTCGAAGGCCCGCATGAATGTCTCGGCCTCCTCCTTCAGCCGGAAGGAGAAGATGGCGTAGGTGACGTGCTCATAAGTCAGGTCGTGGCTCAGTTTAAACAGGCGACGGCCGAAGAAGCGATCAACCTCCTCCTGCCGGGCCTCGTAGGTCTTCGTTTGGATGGCTACCCAGTGGTCGCCGCCGGCGGGCCGTTTCCAGTGTTCCGGGGTGTCATCCTGCATATTGTTCGGCGGGGAAGAGACGGCGCTTCACCGAACGGAGGGCAACAGGTCTCGGCGGCGTCGGAAGACGGCGCGGGACGAAGGAGCTGTCGACGACAATGGGTTCGCGGTCGCCGAGGCTTTCCCGCTCCCGGACCAGGACGCTCATGACCCCGCACATCTTCAGGATTTCGCCGGCCACGAAGGAGCATTCCTCATCCCGGTTGATCTGCTCGTGCATGATGGCCTCAGCGTCGAGCATACTGACCCTTAGCGCTTTGATTCTTTTACGGATTTCGTTGATGCGGTTGTCCATTTCTGTCTCCTTGCTGGACCTACAGCATAGGAACAAATAGTGAACAAAAAGTCAAGCGCCGGCTCGGCGGCACGGACCTTGAGTTGGTTCCGAGGTGGAACCTGACGCGCATCATCAAGCATCTGATTGATGGCCACG
>JAQGJF010000854.1 GCA_028290765.1 Tardiphaga sp. | reverse complement strand
GGGCCTGCGGACGAAAGCACCCAGGCGGTGAGCTTCGTCGTCAGCGGCGACACCAACCCGGCGCTGTTCTCGGTCGGGCCGGCGATCGACGCCAGCGGCAACCTCACTTACACGGCCGCGGCCAATGCCGCCGGCACCGCGACCATTACCGTACACGCGAAGGATTCCGGCGGAACCGCCAATGGCGGCCACGACACCTCCGGCGACCAGACCTTCACCATTACGGTGAACCAGATCAACGACGCGCCGAGCTTCACGCTGCCGAACGGCACGACGTCGAACGAAGATGCCGGCGCCGTGAGCGTCGCCAACTTCGCCACCGCGATCTCGGCCGGGCCTGCTGACGAAGCCGGCCAAACCGTAAACTTCGTCGTCACCGACAATACCAACGCGGCATTGTTCGCGGTGGGTCCGGCGATCGACGCCAATGGCAGACTGACCTACACGGCGGCATCCAACGCCAGCGGCACGGCGACCATCACCGTGCACGCGCATGACAATGGCGGCATCGACAACGGCGGCATCGACAACTCGGCCGACCGGACTTTCACCATCACGGTGAACCCGGTCAACGACGCGCCGGGCTTCACCCTGGCAAGCACCACGACAGCGTCGAACGAGGATGCCGGCGCGCAAACCGTGGCCAACTTCGCCACCGCGATCTCGGCGGGCCCTGCGGACGAAAGCACCCAGGCGGTGAGTTTCGTCGTCAGCGGCAACACCAACCCGGCGCTGTTCTCGGTCGGCCCGGCGATCGACGCCAACGGCAACCTCATCTACACGGCGGCGGCCAATGCCACCGGCACCGCGACCATCACCGTGCATGCCAGGGACGATGGCGGAACCGCCAATGGCGGCCACGATACCTCCGCCGACCAGACCTTCACCATCACGGTGAACCCGGTCAACGACGCGCCGAGCTTCACGCTGGCGAGCGGCACGACTTCGAACGAGGATGCCGGCGCGCAAACCGTGGCCAACTTCGCTACCGCGATCTCGGCGGGGCCCGCGAACGAAAACGGCCAGACGGTGGGCTTCGTCGTCACCGACAACACCAACGCGGCATTGTTTTCGGTGGGCCCGGCCATCGACGCCAGCGGCAAGCTGACCTACACGGCGGCGGCCAATGCCTACGGCACGGCGACCATCACCGTGCACGCGCATGACAGCGGCGGAACTGGCAACGGCGGCATCGACAACTCGGCCGACCGGACCTTCACCATCACCGTGAACCCGGTGAACGATGCGCCGGCCGTGACGGTTCCGGCTGTGGCCTACACCGCGACCGAGCAGGCGCCGCTGAACCTCAAGACCACCGGCCTTGCGGTCAGTGACATCGACGGCGGCACCGGTGTCGAAATTGCGACGCTGTCGGTCGGCGAGGGCATCCTCAACGTGGCGGCCGGCACCAGCGGCGCCACTGTGAGCGGCTCCGGCACCGCGTCGGTGACGATCAGCGGCACCATCGATCAAATCAATGCGCTGCTGGGCACCGACGGCACCAGCACGATCAGCTATACCAACAATCTGAATGCGCCGGGTGCTTCGACGGCGCTGACGCTGACCATCCACGACCAGGGCAATACCGGCGGCGGCGACCTCTCCGGCACGAAGTCGGTCAACATCAACATCACGCCGGTCAACGATGCGCCGGCCGTCACCATCACGCAGCCGAGCTACAGCGCGACCGAGGGTGCGACGCTCAATCTGAAGAATACCGGCCTGTCGGTCGGCGATGTCGATGGCGGCACCGGCGTCGAGACAGTTACGCTGTCGGTCGGCGAGGGTGTGCTGATCGTGACGCCGGGCGTCACCGGCGCGGTGGTATCCAACAGCGGCACGTCGACGGTCACGATCAGCGGCACGCTTGCGCAGATCAACGCGCTGCTCGGATCGGGCAGCGGCACCGTCGGCTACATCGACAACAATGACAAACCCTCTGCCAGCACGTCGCTGACGCTGTCGATCAACGACGGCGGGCATACCGGTGGCGCCATCGGCCTCACCGCGAGCGCCAGCGCGACCATCGCGATCACGGGCGTTGATGATGCGCCGGTCGCCGCGGCGGATTCCTACAGCACCAGCATGAACACGGCGCTGACCGTTCCGGCGGCGGCAGGCGTGTTGTCGAACGACAGCGATGCCGAGGGCAATGCGTTCACGGCTGTTATCGTGGGCGACGTGGCGCACGGAACGCTGACGCTGAACGCCGACGGGTCCTTCACCTACACGCCGGCCACCGGCTACACCGGACCCGATTCATTCACCTACAGGGCGACCGAAGGGGCGCTGCAGTCCGCCGTCACCACCGTCACCCTGAATGTCACCGCCACGTCGTCCGGCACCGCGACCTCCGACCAGTTCTGGATCGGCACGGTGGGATACTCCGGCGCCAACTCGGCCGATCCGGCGCATAATGCGGCGGCGATCGCCGACACCCGCGTCATGTCGACCAACGCGGATGGATCGAGCCAGGTCACGGTGTTCCAGGACACCACCATCGTCAACGGGCAATCGGGGCCGATCCAGTCACCCAATCACATCGTCGTGGACGTCGCCGACAATCTGTATTTCATCATCGCGAACCCGACGTCGGCCGGCGCAAACAGCGGCTACATCTACGTCGGGCACTTGAACAGTTCGGCGGCGCCGACGGTGGTCTATACCAATCCCGACGGCGACTTCCATGACGGTGCCGCGCTGCTGGACCTCGCGATCGATCCGACCACCCACACGCTCTACGTTTCGCAGAATGCCAACTACGAGACCGGCAGCGCGGCGAACAACGGCATCTTCAGCTTCAGCTACAACACCACGACGGGCGCGCTCAGCAACAAGACTCAGCTCGCCGCCTTCGATCCCACCTATTCGGATAGCAAGCTCGGCGTCCAGGCTGTCTACATGACAGCAGGGCCGGTCAACGGCCAGCTGTACTTCTCAACCGTATCCTACCACACCTGGGACGGCACCTATCAGTTCTACTCGCTGGACGTGACGACCCACGCGACCAATTTGCTGACGTCGTCGAACGTATTCACGCCGATCAACTATCACAATTATACCGGCACGTTCGTGAGCGACCTGACGCTCGATACGCAAAACAACCAGCTTTATATGCTGACATATCCGTCGGGGCAGAACCTGCAAGTCTACACGCTTAGCATCAATGGAGGAACGCCGACCCAGGTGTCGCTGGTTAATTCGCCGACCACGACTTCCCTGAATTCGATCGCCTACGACAGCAGCACCAACCAGCTTGTCTTCAGCGACGCCGCCAACCAGTCGATCGATCTGTTTAACCTGAACGCGGCCGGAACGACCGCGACCTTCGCCTCGAAATTCACGCTTGGGCTGCATCCGGCCGATACCCTCGACGGTTTCGGCGACCCCGGCCATCCCTACGACTATCCGATCAGCGTGTTCGTCACGCCGGGCGACAAGCCGCCCGTCGCCTCGATGCCTTCGAGTTATTCCGCGACGGAGCAAACCGCGCTGTCGCTCAAGAACACCGGTCTGTCGGTGAGCGACCCCGATGGCGGCAATTCGGTCGAGACCGTGACGCTGTCGGTCGGCGAGGGTGTCCTCAACGTGACGGCCGGGTCGAGCGGCGCCACCGTGACCGGCAGCGGGACCGCGTCGGTGACGATCAAGGGCACGCTGACCCAGATCAACAATCTCCTGGCCAGCGATGCCGCCAGCACCGTCAGCTATACCGACAATCTGGATGCGCCGGGCACCCACACGACGCTGACGCTGTCGGTGGCGGATACCGGCGGGCTGACTGCGACCAAGACCGCCCAGATTTTTGTGGCGGCCGTCAACGACGCGCCGACCGCAACCATTCCCGCCGGAGCCACTAACGCCACCGAACAGACCCCGCTGGATCTCAAGGCCAAGGGCCTGTCGGTTGCCGATGTCGATGGCGGCAATGGCGTGATGACCGTGACCCTTTCAGTCGGCGAAGGCACGCTCAACGTCACGGCCGGAAGCAGCGGCGCCAGCGTCAGCGGTAGCGGGACCGCGTCGGTCACGATCAAGGGCACGCTGTCGCAAATCAACAATCTGTTGCGCACCGACGCCACCAGCACGGTGAGCTATATCGACAACAGCGACACCCCGGCCGCCAGCACGATCCTGACGCTTCAGGTCGATGACGGCGGCAACACCGGTTCCGGCGGCGCCAGGACCGGCAGCACCACGACGACCATCGCCATCACGTCCGTGAACGACGCGCCGGTCGCGGT
>JAQGJF010000761.1 GCA_028290765.1 Tardiphaga sp. | reverse complement strand
TCACGCTGCCCGGCGGCGAGGGATTTCCCTATCGCGACCTGATCCTGATCGTCTCGTTCGGCGTCATCCTGATCACACTGGTCGGGCTCGGACTCGGCCTGCCGCTGGTGGTGAAGCTGCTCGGCATCGCCCAGACCGGCCGCAACGAGAATCTGGCGGAGCATGAGGCGGAAATCGCGGCACGGCGCCAGGCGCTCGACGCGGCGCTGGCCTCGCTCGACGCCCTGACCGACGACCGCGAACTGTCCGACGAAGTGGTGAAGCTGTTGCGGGCGCGGCACGAAACCCGCTCGAGCCAGCTGCCGCAATCGCTGGATCCCGAAGCCCATGACGTCTCCGCCACCGGTACCAGATTGACGCGCGAACTGATCGCAACCGAGCGCCAGTTCATTCACGCACTGCTGCGCGACGGCAAGATCACCGACGAGAGCCGGCGGCGGATCGAGCGCGATCTCGATCTGGAAGAAGCCAGCCTCAGCAACCGGGAGTATCGGAAGATACCATTGTGATGACCGGACTAGCCATTAGAGCAGGATGACTTATCTTCGAATCGTCATCCCGCTCTAACTAATTGTTGAGCATGATCTTGTCCGAAAACCGGTGTCCACTTTTCGGGATCATGCTCTATGCCATCCGGTGTCACTGCCGCCCCTGCTTGAACGACCAACCGGTGGTCGGCAGGTTTTTGGCCATCACTTCGCCGAAGTCCAGCTTGCCGGGATTAAGCAGGTCGTGCGGGTCCATGCGCTGCTTGAACGGCAGATCCTCGGCGGTGAATTGCTTGATGCCGACCTGGCGTACACCGGTGGTGTGGGAGTTGGCGATGCTGACGCCAAAGCCCTGCAGGAACTCGACCATGCGACGCATCTGCTCGTCGTTCTCGTAAGCGAATACATGCGAGCCCATCGCCGCGACATCGCCCTGACTGCGGAGCAATTCGAGGCGGAGCGGGTGCTCGCCGGCGAGCGCCGCATGAACCGCCGACAGGCTCTCCAGCAGCCGATCGCCCGGGAACATGCCCTGGAAATTGGTGAAGCGCGGATCGGTCTTCTGCAACTGCCGAAGCCCGTGACCCCAGGCGAATTCGTAGAGCGGCGCACCGAATGGATTTTCGCCAGCACGATGGTCGGCGACGATGCGGCCGCCGCGCTCAGCGACCAGATCGCGGAAGGCCGGCATCGATGCTTCGGCAATCGCGCAGTTGACCAGTGCGTGCCCCTCGGGCGCGACGCCGGAAAGGTCCTTCATCAAGGCCGGCAGCGGCCACTCCTGCAGCGAGATCAGCTTCTTGATCAGGCCGCATTCGCGGGCCAGCTGGATTCCGAACCGCGCGGCGGCCATGAAATCGGCGAACGCGACCAGGCATTCGTGCCAGGTCCAGGCCGGGCCGATCGGCATCTCAACCTCGGTGATCAGGCCATTGGTGCCCCAGGCATGGTGAACCAGCGCCACCGACTGGCCGGTGAGTTCGACCAGGCGCGGCTCGGCTTCCACGCTCATCACCTCCACGGCGGTGATGTTGCCGCGGTCGCGCAACTGGCCCCAGCTCACGCTACCAATGCCGCCGCTGCCGCCGGCGATGAACCCGGCGATGGTGGCAGTAGCCGTGGTGGACGGATGGATCAGAAGCTCACGCCCATGGGGACGCAAGGCGGTATCGATGTCGCGCATCAAGGTGCCGGCGCGGGCCCGCACGCTGCCCTCGTGCACCGCGGTGACGCCGGCATATCCGGTCATGTCGACCAGCACGCCGCCCCTTGAGGGCACCGACTGGCCATAATTAGCGGTGCCGCCGCCGCGCGCGGTCAACGGCAGACAGTGCTTCACCGCGGCGCGCACCACCGCCGCGAGCTCCTGCTTGCTAACCGGGCGCACCACGACATCGGCCTGCGGGCGACCGAGCGACTTGCGCAGCATCGGGCTGACCGCCGCATTATCTCGGCTCATGCGGTTCAGGACGGCGGGATCGACACTATGGGCCACGGCGCCGAGATCGGCGAGGAAATCGTTGAGCATGGTCATGCATTGCGCTCCGAAATCGGTTGGCCCGTCGCGCCAATACGTAGCAGGGAAGTCACGCCGGCACCGTGACGCAGCATGAGGGTGATGACGCGGGCCCGCGCCGTCGGCGTCGCGCACGGATCCTCACCTGTGCCGGGATTGACGGCGAAGGCCGGGAAGCTGGCGCCCGCCACGGAAAGCCGCAGCGCCTCACCGACGGCCACGGTGACGCAGGTCGCGCACATCGGAATCTCGATGGGGTTCGCCGCCGGCGCCGCAATGGTGGCATAGCCATCCGTGAGCGGCACGACCTGCCCGCTCAGCGTGACCAGCGAGAGCCTGCAGGCGAGATCGAAGCTCGCCGCGTCGCTGTCGACCGTGAGTTGCGCCACCACGTCGCCGGCAAAGCTCAGCGGCGCCGCGGCCGGTGCCGTGGTGAAGGTCAGCACGTCACCACGGGCATCAACCAGCGCGCGATCGATCGCCCCCGGCGGGCTACCGCCGCCACCTCCAAGGCTGGGCGCCGGTCGCCACGGGTCGTGCACCAGGTGCTCGCAACCGACGGCCGCCGGCGGCGCCGGCGAAAGCGTTCCGTCGGAAACATCGATCGACGCGGCGCCGTTGCCGCCGAGATGCAGATTTTGCGTTTCCGCCGGCCAGCCTGCAAAGCCGCGCCAGCGGCGGGCGCCGAGATCGAACAGTTCGACAGCCGGCTCATCCATCACGCCGTTGTCGATCCCCTTCAGCCAGTGGTCGAACCAGCGGATCTGCAGCGCGTCCATGCTGCGCCCGGCCGCCGCGCCGAAGTCGCGGCCGCCGCTGCGGCGGTCCCAGGGAAAGTGGATCCAGGGCCCGACCACGAACCGCATCGACGCTGCCTGGCGCGCGGCCAGATCGTGCCAGGCTGCCAGCGTGCCGCGGAAATGGCTGTCGTACCAGCCGCCGATCAGCAACATCGGCAATCGCCGCGCCACGATTGCGTCCAGCTTCGCTGCCGGCGATATTTCGGCCCAATAGGGATCCTGCGCCGGCGTCTCCAGCCAGCGCAGATAATGCGTCAACGCGCGATGCCGCTCCATCAGCGCCGGCCGGCAGGCAACGGCCTCGTGGAGCGGCAGATGGCGGGCGGCGCTGTAAAGTTCGGCGAAGGCGGCCTCGTCGCCGCCATGGCGCGCGGTCTCCGCGGCGATCTGCGTCGCCCAGCCGAGATTGCTGCCGAACCTGAAAGCGCCGTTTTCGAACGCCCAATGGGCGCGCGCGTCCCACGAGAACATCGCAGGCGCGAGCGCCTTCAGCGCCGGCCCGGCCGCGGCTGCGGCCATCAGTTGATTGTAGGCCTGGTAGGAAAAGCCATACATGCCGACCGCGCCGGTCGAGCCCTCCAGTCGAGCGGCCCACTCGATCGCTGCGGCGCCGTCGACCGCGTCATGTTCACCGAAGCGGAAGCTGCCTTCCGACGTGCCGCGGCCGCGGCTGTCCTGCACCACCACCAGATAGCCATGGGCGGCGTACCAGCTCGGATGCGCATAGCAGATCGTGCAGCCGATCCGCCGCCCGT
>JAQGJF010000739.1 GCA_028290765.1 Tardiphaga sp. | reverse complement strand
CGGTGCCGCGGCCGACTTCAACGCCGTTGATCAATGCGCGGCCGATCACGGCAAGCAGATCGGGTGCAAGGAATCGCGCAACCGGTTTGCCGAGCACGCAGCCGGCGGCAAAGAAATCATCCGCCACCAGCGTGGGCGCGCCCAGGGTTTGCCAGTCGGCGTAGCGATCATCGACGATCTCGATCGCCGGCAGATAGGCCTCGATGGCCTGCGCGACCGCCTCGGCCGTGAACGGCGCATTCGACGGCGTGAGGTCGCGGCCAAGCCGAACAGCGATTTCGCATTCGACGCCGACGCGAACGAAATCGCCGTGGCGCAACACGGCGCCGCTGCGGTGCACACCCTTTTCGAACACGCCGCCGCTGCAAGGATGCGGAATTCCGAGATATTGCTGCATCACCGCGCTGGTACAGCCGATCTTGGTGCCGACCAGCGGTCCGAAATCCGAACGCAACAGATGGTGCACCGCATGCTGAATCCGGTAGCCGTCGGCTTCGTTCTGCGGAACGATCTCCCGGGATAATGACGTCAGCGGCGTGCGGGAACGCCTCGCGGCGGCGATACGGTTTGCGGCGGCAAGAGTCCCATTCATCGACGATCGCTTTCACTTTTTCTGATGGAGCCTGGTTGCACCGCGGTAGATTTGCGCTTTCGCGGACGATCTGGCAAGCAAGTGCAGAGCCTGATCGGTTCTGATTAAATCAGAACCGGGCTCTAGCTTTTTATTTTGACGCGTTTTCTTTACGCGAACCGGCGTCCACTTCGCTCGAAAACGCTCTAGGGATACAAAGTCAAATACGTTCGACCGATAAAAGGCGATGGCGGCCAGCACCAGGGAGCTGGAGATGCTGAAACTGGATCCCGACGATTCACACGAGCAGGAACTGCTCAAGACCATTTTGCGCAACCATATTGCTTCCGACAACGCCGAGATTCTGGAGGCGATCCGGTCGGGCGCCGAATACATCGACCTTGGCTCCGGCGAGACGCTGTTCCGGCAGGGCGACATCAGCGACGACGTCTATTTCGTGCTCTCGGGCCGGCTGCGCGCGCTGTCCGAAAGCGAGTTCGGAACCGGCCGGATTCTCGGCGAGATCGCTCGCGGGGAGACGATCGGCGAACTCGCGATGTTCACCGGCGAGCCGCGTTCCGCATCCATCATCGCCCTGCGAAATTCCCTGGTGGTCAAGGTTACGCGCGCGGCGATCGAAGCCACCATTCGCAAGGAGCCGCAAATCGCGTTGTCGATGACGCGCCTCGTCATCGAGCGGTTTCGGCGCAGGGAGCGTGAACGCCACGCGCCTGCCGTTCCGGTCAATGTCTGCCTCCTGTCGATCACGCCGGGGCGCGATGCCGCCCAATTCGCCGAACGGCTGCGGGCGGCGCAAGCACCGGGCAACTTGCCGGTTGCCGTGATCACGCCGGAAGACATCGCCACCAGATTCGGCACCGAGCCCGACAATCCGGTCTGGCGGCCCTACGGCGCAGTGGCGGATTTCCTCGACGGGATCGAGGCGCAAAGCAGCGCGGTGTATCTTGCTGCCGACAGCGGTGACACCGCCTGGACCCGGTTCTGCCTGCAGCATGCGGATGAAATCCTGTTGCTCGCGGACGCCGACGGCGACCCCAGCCTGTCCGATATCGAAAAGCGCTGCCTGGCGGATCGAACGCCGGTCTCGATTGCACGCCAGACGCTGGTGCTGCTGCACAAGGCCGATTCGAGGACTCCGAAGGGTACCGCGCGATGGCTGGACGCCCGCCATGTCGCCCGCCATTTTCATATCCGGCCGGAACTGCCGCGCGACATGCGCCGGATCGCCCGCATCGTATCCGGGCGTGCCATCGGCCTGGTGCTGGCGGGCGGCGGCGCCAAGGGTTTTGCCCATGTCGGCGTGATCAAGGCGCTGGAAGAAGCCGACATCGACGTCGATTTCGTCGGCGGCACGTCGATCGGCGCCATCATGGGCATGGTGCTGGCGCTCGGCCTGGATGCCGGCAAGATCGCCACAGCGGTGCACAAGGCCTTCCTGCTTCACCCCAAAGGCAACGTCACGGGCGACTACAATTTCGTGCCGCTGGTATCGCTGATCAAGGGCCTGCGCAGCCACAACGCGACGATCGCGGCGGTTCGCGATGCGACCGACGCCGACATCGACATGGAGGACACCTGGAAGACGTTCTTCGTCGTCGCGTCGAATTTCACCACCGGAAGCGAGGCCGTGCTGTCGCGCGGCAGCCTCGCCCGCAACGTGATCGCGAGCTATGCCATTCCCGGCGCGCTGCCGCCGGTGTTTATCGGCGGCAACATGATGTATGACGGCGGCACCTTCAACAATTTCCCGGTCGATGTGATGGCGCAGCTCGGCGCCGGCCAAATCATCGGCGTCGATCTGTCGACCGACCACGGCCGGATGTTCGACATCGATCGCGTCCCCGGCACTTTCGCCCTGCTCCGCGACAAGCTCCGCCCGCTTTCGAAGCAGCGTTATCGCCTGCCCAGCATGCCGGAAACGCTGCTGACGTCGTCCTTCATCACATCGACTTCAAAGCAGAAGGCGATGCGCAAATTCGTCGATCTGCTGTTCCAGCCGCGCATTCCCCGCGTCGGCCTGCTGGACTGGAAGCGCTACGACGACGTCGTCGCGGCCGGTTACAATCACGCCAGGAAAGTGCTTGCCGCCCTGAGCGACGAAAAGCGCAAGCTGTTTCGATAGCGAGACGCCGCTGATACGGCGCACAAAAAAGCACCGCCAAAGCGGTGCCCCTATTCGTCGCGATAAACCTTCTCGCGTTTCTCGTGACGCTCCTGCGCTTCCACCGAGAGCGTCGCGATCGGGCGAGCTTCGAGGCGCTTGAGCGAAATCGGCTCGCCGGTTTCCTCGCAATAGCCGTAGGTGTTGTCGTCGATGCGCTGCAGCGCGGCGTCGATCTTGGAGATCAGCTTGCGCTGACGGTCCCGGGCGCGCAGTTCGATGGCGCGATCGGTTTCCGAAGAAGCGCGGTCGGCGAGATCAGGATGATTGACGTTCTCTTCCTGAAGCGTCTGCAGCGTGTTCTTCGATTCCCGCAGAATTTCGTCCTTCCAGGCCAGCAGCTTGGCGCGAAAATAATCGCGCTGGCGATCGTTCATGAAAGGCTCTTTTTCGGAGGGTCGATAA
>JAQGJF010000690.1 GCA_028290765.1 Tardiphaga sp. | reverse complement strand
GTCCAGGCCGTAGCGCTCCTGGTACTCGGCGGACAACGCGGTGCTGACCTCGGCCGCCAGCCGGTTCAGTCGGAACGGGACAAATCCGAAAAGGTCGAGTTTGGCCAAAGACCTCTCCAATTTAAGTTGACGGATGCGCCGGACCGGAGTTTAGATAGTTGCAAGTGAGACTATCTTAAAGGGAGCGCGACCCGTTGGCCAGACCCATCTCGACCCATCGTTCTACTCCGGGCTGAACCGCATGGCGCCGCCCACCGCCACCCAGTTCGGCTATCGCCGCCACCCCGACCAGGATCGGGCGGCGACCCATGCGGCACATCACCCGGTCGTGGTGGTCGGCGCGGGGCCGGTCGGGCTGTCGCTGGCGATCGACCTGGCGCAGCGCGGACAACGGGTGCTGCTGCTCGACGACGCCGACCGGATCGGCGATGGCTCGCGCGCGATCTGCTTTTCCAAGCGCTCGCTCGAATTCTGGGACCGGCTGGGCGTGGGCTCGCGCATGGTCGACAAGGGGGTGGTGTGGAGCGTCGGCAAGATCTTCCACGGCGAAGCGCAGCTTTATCAATTCAATCTGCTGCAGGAGAGCGGGCACAAGATGCCGGCCTTCATCAATCTGCAGCAATATTACGCCGAGGCCTATCTGGTCGACCGGGTGCAGGAATTGCCCGAGATCGACCTGCGCTGGCGCAACAAAGTCACGGCACTCGAGCAGCGTAACGATCATGTCGTGCTGGAAGTCGAAACGCCGGACGGCCCCTATCGCATTGCTGCAACCTATGTCGTCGCCTGCGATGGCGCGCGTTCGGCGCTGCGCGGCATGGTGGGCGCCGACTTCCAGGGCAAGGTATTCGAAGACCAGTTCTTGATCGCCGACGTCAAGATGACGGCCGAGTTCCCGACCGAGCGCTGGTTCTGGTTCGATCCGCCGTTCCACGCCGGCCGCTCGGCGCTGCTGCACAAGCAGCCCGACGACGTCTGGCGCATCGATCTGCAACTCAGCCGCGATGCCGACGCCGCGGTCGAGCGGTTGCCGGAAAACGTCCGGCCGCGAATCGCGCGGATGCTCGGCCACAATGCGTTCGAATTCGAGTGGATCTCGATCTACAAGTTTCAGTGCCGGCGGATGGCGCGGTTCATTCATGACCGGGT
Source organism: Tardiphaga sp. (assembly GCA_028290765.1). The sequence continues at coordinate 3,085 of JAQGJF010000690.1, read as the reverse complement.
GATCTTCGCCGGCGATTCCGCGCATCAGGTGTCGCCGTTCGGCGCCCGTGGCGCCAATTCCGGCCTCGAAGACGCCGAGAATCTCGGCTGGAAGCTCGCGCGCGTGCTCGCCGGGCAATCGCCCGAGACGCTGCTCTTGAGCTACGATATCGAGCGCAGCGCGGCGGCGGACGAGAATATCCGGGAGTCGACGCGGTCCACCGACTTCATGGCGCCGTCCTCGAATCAGGAAGCGCGGCTGCGGCAGGCGGTGCTGGCGCTCGCCGGCGAAACCGAGTTCGCCAAGCGCATGATCAATGGCGGGCGGTTGTCGACGCCGTCGGTCTATGCCTCGCCGCTATCGACGCCTGACAACGAGCCGTGGATCGCGGGCCCGCCGCCGGGTGCGTCGATGAAGGATGCCCCATTGAAGGCACGGGATGGCGCCGATACATTTTTGACCGACGCGGTGAAGGATCGCTGTCGCGGCTTTTCGCTGCTGGCTTTTGCCAATGGCGCGGCAGTCGAAACCCCCGATGGCGTCGGCGCCATTCGCATCGGCGACGAGGGGGATTTCGCCGATCCATCGGGAACGCTGGCGGCGCGCTACGACGCGATGCCGGGATCCGCTTATCTGCTGCGGCCTGACGGCTATGTCGCGGCGCGGTTCCGCCGGCCGACACGCCCGGCACTCGCCGCCGCGCTGGCCCGCGCCGGCGGATTGAGCTGAGGTTCGCCATGCCGCTCTCGACCACATCGAATTTCGCCAGTCCGGACGACGCCTTTCGCCTGGTGATGGAATCCCATCGGGGACTCGACGACGAGCAAAGCGCCTCGCTCGACGCGGCATTGGTGCTCATCCTCGCCAATCACATCGGCGATCTCGACGTGTTGCGCGAGGCGGTGGAATTGGCGAAGCGGCGGCTCCTGGATGGGCGGCCGCACTAGCGGCGCAGGACAAACGAACACGCGGACACGTCCGTCACACAAGGGAACTGAATTGATGGCTAAAGGTTTCGCATCCACCACTGACATGGCGGAAAAGAAGATCACCTTCTCCGAGATCGGCACCGATCTCTACGCGTTCACCGCTGAAGGCGATCCGAATTCCGCGGTGATTGTCGGCGATGACGGCTGCATCGTGTTCGATGCCCAGGCGACCCCGGCGCTGGGCTCAAAAGTGATCGAGCAGGTGCGCACCGTCACCGACAAGCCGATCAAATATGTCGTGCTGTCGCATTATCACGCGGTGCGGGTGCTCGGCGCCTCGGCCTTCAAGGGCGCCAGCATCGTCTCGTCGCAGGAAACCTATCGCTTGATCCAGGAGCGCGGCCAGCAGGACTGGGATTCCGAATATGGCCGTTTTCCACGGCTGTTCGAGGACTACGAGAGTATCCCCGGCCTGACCTGGCCGACACTGGCCTTCGAGACCGACATGACTCTCTATCTAGGCAAGCGCGAAGTGCGCCTGATGTCGATCGGTGCCGGACACACGTCCGGCGACATCGTCGCCTGGGTGCCGGATGCGCAGGTGATGTTCTCCGGCGATCTCGTCGAATATCACTCGGCCTGCTATTGCGGCGACGCCCATCTGCGGGAATGGCCCTCGACGCTGAACGAACTTCGCGAATTCAATGCGAAGGCGATCGCGCCCGGCCGTGGCGCCGCCCTGAAGGGCCTGTCGACCACCCGCGAAGCCATCGCCATGACCCGCGACTTCGTCACCTCGCTCTATGGTGCCGCGGAAACCTCGGTGGCGAAGGGCCGCGACCTCAAGGACACCATGGCCGCGGCGCGCGAGGTGATGGACCCGAAGTTTTCCAGCTTTGCGATCTATGAACACTGCCTGCCGTTCAATGTTTCCCGTGCCTTCGACGAAGCCTCGGGCATTGACGATCCGGTGATCTGGACCGCGGAACGCGACCGCGAGATGTGGGCGAAACTGCAAGGAGGCTGACATGAACATCAACACCGCTCCCGGCGTCATCAACCGCAACACCATCAACGTCACGCCGGGCTACATGTCCGGGTTCGGCAACAGCTTTGAGACCGAAGCGCTGCCCGGCGCGCTGCCGCTGGGGCGCAATTCGCCGCAGCGTTGTGCCTATGGGCTTTACGCCGAACAATTGTCGGGCTCGCCGTTCACCGCGCCGCGCGGCAGCAACGAGCGCTCCTGGCTGTATCGGATCCGGCCCTCGGTGCGGCATTCCGGCCGCTTCGACAAGGCCGATGCCAAATTGTGGCGCACCGCGCCGTGCCATGAGCACGAGATCCTGGTCCAGCAGTTGCGCTGGGATCCGGCGCCGATCCCGAAGGAGGATATGACCTTCCTGCAGGGCGTCCAGACCATGACCACGGCCGGCGACGCCAACACCCAGGCCGGCATGGCCGCGCATGTCTATCTCATCACCAAGTCGATGGTCGACCAGCACTTCTATAACGCCGACGGCGAGATGATGTTCGTGCCGCAGCAGGGCCATCTGCGCCTCGTCACCGAATTCGGTGTCATCGACATCGAATCCGGCGAGATCGCGGTGATCCCGCGCGGCGTCAAATTTCGCGTCGAACTGACCGGCGGCGCGGCGCGCGGCTATCTCTGCGAGAATTACGGCGGCGCCTTCACGCTGCCGGAGCGCGGCCCGATCGGCGCCAATTGCCTCGCCAATTCGCGTGATTTCCTCACGCCTGTTGCGGCCTATGAGGACAGCGACAGGCCGACCGAACTTTTCGTGAAATGGGGCGGTTCGCTGTTCGTGACCCAGCTGCCGCATTCGCCGATCGACGTGGTGGCCTGGCACGGCAATTATGCGCCCTACAAATACGATCTGCGGACGTTCTCGCCGATCGGCGCCGTCGGTTTCGACCATCCCGATCCGTCGTTCTTCACCGTGCTGACGTCGCCGTCGGAGACCGCGGGCACCGCGAATATCGATTTTGTGATCTTCCCGGAGCGCTGGGCGGTGGCGGAAAACACCTTCCGGCCGCCATGGTATCACACGAACATCATGTCGGAATTCATGGGGCTGATCTACGGCGTCTACGACGCCAAGCCGCAAGGGTTCACGCCGGGCGGCATCAGCCTGCACAATTGCATGCTGCCGCACGG
>JAQGJF010000652.1 GCA_028290765.1 Tardiphaga sp. | reverse complement strand
TGATTTCCATTCGCGTTACGCCTTTGCCGCTTCGTCGAACAAAACCGCCGGCCTTGCGTCTTCGCCGGCCGAAACCACGTTGATGCTGACTTCCATGCCGAGAAACGCATCGGCCGAGCCGAGATAGGTGCCGTGCAGCGGTATCGCCTGGCGCGGGTCGCGCGCCACCGCGACCCGGATCAGGTCGCGGCTGCCGATGATGCCGTTGGTCGGATCGAACTCGATCCAGCCGGCGCTGGGCAGATAGACCTGCACCCAGGCATGGGTCGAGCCGCCGCCGACATAACCGTGCTCGCGGTCGCCATGGACGAACAGATAGCCCGACACGAAACGCGCGGCGATGCCGAGCCGCCGCAGCGCCTCGATCATGAACAGCGCAAAATCGCGGCAGGTTCCGGATCTCGTCTGCAGCGTATCGAGCGGATGCTGGGTGCCGTGCGCGTGGCGCTTGCGATAGGAAAATGCCTGGCGAATCCCGTGCGTCATGTCGCGCAGGATGTTGAAAGTCGGCGTCGGCCCTTCGGCGCCGAGAAAATTTCTCGCCCAGGCGGAAAGCTCGCCGTTCGGATCGCCGTATTGCGGCGTGATGAATTGCAGCAGGTCCGGCCATTCCTCGCCGTCGTACAGAAAAGGATAGAAATAGGCCTGGTCGGACGGCGTCAGCGCGAATTCTTCCGTCGGCATGTGCTCGACGGTGGCGATGCTGTTGAAGGTCAGCGTTCGCGCGCGCTCCTCAAAGGTCGCGATCGCAACGCTGTTGCCGAACACGTCGTGGATGTAGCGCAGCGACACCGGCTCCGGCGTGATCTCGAGCCGGCCCTTGAGCATGCGCAGATCGTGGCCGTCGCACGGGCGCAGCATGATGCGGTGTTCGCCGAACGCGACCGGATAGGCGTAGCGGTATTCGGTCTTGTGGTTGATCGTCAGCAGGGGCATCGTCGAAACATTCATATCGTGATACTAGCCATCTAATTTATACGTATATCTGCCTAATCATAGGACCAGTATGCTGCTTCGTTAGGCAATGCGTGAGGAAATGATTCTGGACAGCGCAAGAGATCCGTCTCACCAAACCCTGCTCCTGGGGACCGCGGATGTTCCGCCGGTGCTCGAGGAAAACGCCGCGGGACGCTCGCCGTTCCTGCTGACCTGCGACCATTACGGACGGCTGATCCCGCGCACGCTGGGCGACCTCGGGCTTCCCGCCTCCGAGATGGAGCGGCATATCGCCTGGGATATCGGCATCGCCGGCGTCGCCGAACAGCTTGCCACGGCGCTCGACGCCCATCTGGTGGCGCAGCGCTATTCGCGCCTCGTGATCGACTGCAACCGCCCGCCGCAGGCGCCGAGCTCGATCCCGCTGATCAGCGAGGCCACCACGATACCGGGCAATGACGGGCTGATCCGCGAAGCCGCGCAGGAGCGGCGCCAACTGATCTTCGAACCCTATCATCGGCGCATCACCGAGGTCATCGACCGGCGGCTGCGCGAGGGCATGCCGACCGTCCTGGTGTCGCTGCATAGTTTTACCCCGGTCTATGCCGGCATCGCGCGGCCCTGGCACATCGGCACGCTGTACCAGCGCGACACACGATTGCCGCCGCTGCTGTTGAAGCTCTTGCGCGCCGAGGCCGATCTCGTCGTCGGCGATAACGAGCCCTATGCGGTCAGCGATGCGACCGATTACACCATTCCGGTTCATGGCGAGGCCCGCGGGTTGATGAACACCGGCATCGAAATCCGCCAGGATTTGATCGCCGATGGTTCGGGACAGACGCAATGGGCCGAACGGCTGGCGCGGATTTTTGCCGAGATCGAAGCAACGCTGAAGGCGCAGGGGCTGGTGCGGTAGTTACAACTCGTAGCCCGGATGAGCGCAGCGACATACGGGATGCAACAGATCGATAAGCCGCCTCGGATATCGCTGCGCTCATCCGGGCTACAGGCACTGACCTCATCCTGAGGAGCTTGCAAAGCAAGCGTCTCGAAGGATGGACACAAGTGAAGGCCTCGCAGCCATCCTTCGAGACGCGCGCAAGAGCGCGCTCCTCAGGATGAGGCCGAATTTCTAATGCGCGACCAACCCCGAATGTCCCGTCGCCACAAAATACGCAAAGGCAAAAAAGCCCAGCGCGATCGCCCACAACACCCATGCCGCGCCGCCGCCCGGACTGAGCGTCGCCTGCGACGGATTCTTGGGATCGACATACACCTTGACCCGGTCGCCGGCCTTGTAGCCGCCGGTGAACAGGCGCATCAGCCAACCCGACTGATCGGCGTTGTTGCTGCTGACGGTGGCATGGATGTTGGTGTAGGCGACGTTGTTGAAGCGGAAGGCATACGAGACCGTCGTGCTCGTCATCACCGGGCCGGTCCTGCCGGTCTCGCTGTCGGCGGAGAGGTAGGTTTCGGGCTTCGACATCTTGATGGTGCCGGTGACGACCGGCCATTTTTTCACCAGCGACGCCTGCTTGTGCAGCGCCAGTCCGAACAGCGCGATGGCGAAGCCGAACCCGCCCATCGCCACCACCAGCGGCGACAGTTTCGGATCGGCCAGATGCGTGCTGATGAAGTCGTTGATGCGCTTGATCCCGATCGCGCCGCCGAACACGAGGGTCAGCACGATCACGGCGCCGATCGCCAGACAGCCGCCCATGCCCTTGGGCAAATCGCGCTCCAGCACCGCCTCGCGTGGATGGCGTGAGTTGTAATACACCGTCACAAGGGTGCCGACCGGATAGCGGGCGATGGTTTCGGCGACTTCGAAATTGCCGCGGTCCTCGCCGATGCTGACCCGGTTGTTGGTGAGCTTCTGTCCGCTCACCGTATATTCGTAGACGATGTTGGCGAAGTTGCGCGCCTCGTCGCGGTGGCGGTCGGCGCGGCTGTCGTCGAGCACCTGGATCTTGCGCACTTCGGAAGTCGACACCACGACCTTGCCCGGCGTCGAGGGCCAGTCGCTGGCGGCGCG
>JAQGJF010000680.1 GCA_028290765.1 Tardiphaga sp. | reverse complement strand
ACTGGTCGATCGGCCTCGAAGTAACCCTGTCAGTGCTGGGCTTCACCGACATCAATACGCCCACGATCGGCGTGCTGATCTACTGGGCCAACCAGCACACCGCGATGGTTGCCGGGGTATGGTGGTGGATCGCGTTCCCGACCATCACCGTCATCATGACCTTCATCGGGCTGTTTCTGCTGGCGGTGTCGATGAACGAATATATCGACCCGCGCAGCCGCCTGAGCCGGATCGGAGGGGCGTCATGACGGGCTCTGCCGCCGCTCTCACCGAAATACCGCAACCGGACAACGCCGTGCCGATCCTGACGGTGAAGAACCTGCAGGCGCATTTCCGCACCCACCATTTCGGGGTCAAGCGCTACGTCAGGGCGGTCGACGGCATCAGCTTCGATGTCCGGCGCGGCGAGATCTATGGCCTCGCCGGCGAATCCAGTTCCGGCAAGACGACGCTGATCAAGACGATCGCCGGCGCCATCAAGCCGCCGCTGGAAGTGGTCGGCGGTACCGTCGATTTCGCGTTCCTGCCCGGCTATGGCGGGTTGCACCGCGCGCCGCCGAGCGAAGTGGCCCGGATCCGCTGGCGGCATCTGTCCTATATCATGCAGGGCTCGATGAACGTGCTCAATCCGGTGCGCCGGCTGCGGTCGAGTTTTGCCGATTTTGCACGGTCGCATATCGCCGGCAGCCGACAGCAATTCGAGCAAATCGTGGTCGACCATCTGGCGCGGGTGAAACTCGACGCCTCGGTGCTGGCAGCCTATCCGCACGAACTGTCCGGCGGCATGCGCCAGCGCGCCACCATCGCGCTGGCCACGATCTGCCGGCCCGATTTCATCATCGCCGACGAGCCCACCACCGCGCTCGATGTCGTGGTCCAGAAGGACGTGCTCGGCATGATCCGCGGCATCCAGCGCGAGATCGGCTCATCGGTGCTGTTCGTCACCCACGACATGGGCGTGCATGCCCATCTCACCGATCGGCTCGGCATCATGTATGCAGGCCGGCTGGTCGAGGAAGCCGCAACGGCGACGATCTTCCGCAACCCGCTGCATCCCTACGCCAAACATTTGATCTCCAGCCTGCCCCGCATCGGCGACGACGTGCAGCGCAAGGGACTCGAGGGGTCACCACCCAACCTCGCCGATCCGCCGCCGGGATGCCGCTTTCATCCACGCTGCCCGTTGGCGATGGAGGTGTGCAGCCAGCGCGTGCCTTCGATGGTCGAGACCGCGCCGGGTCATCGCGTCGCCTGCTTCGCGGTCAACGGAAGCGAGGCGCCATGAGCGATAGGCTTCTCGACGTTTCGCATGTCAGCAAGACTTTTGCCCGGGGTGGGCTGTTCTCCAGCCGGCGGATTGTGGCCGTCAATGACGTCAACTTTCAGATCGACGCGCAGCGTCCGGAGATCTTCACCATCATCGGCGAGTCCGGCAGCGGCAAGACCACGCTGTCGCGAATGATCCTGAACATCGAGGTGCCCAGCAGCGGCTCGCTGGTGTTCGACGGCACGGATCTCGCGTCGGTAAGAAACACTGCCGACCGCCTGGCCTTCATGCACAAGGTGCAGCCGATCTTCCAGAATCCGTTCGAAGCCTTCAATCCCTTAAAGCAGCTCGACCGCTATCTGTTCATGACCCGGCGCCGGTTTATCGCGGTCGGTGACCAGGTCTCGCTCGACGTCGCCGTCGACGACGCGCTGCGCAAGGTCGGACTGTCTCTGAGGGAAGTCCGGCACCGGTACCCGCACGAGCTGTCCGGCGGCCAGCTGCAGCGCGTCGCCATTGCCCGCGCGCTGCTGTCCAATCCGAAACTGATCGTCGCCGACGAGCCGGTGTCGATGGTCGATGCCTCGCTGCGCATGTCCATCGTCAATCTGTTCAAGGCGCTGCGCGACGATCTCGGCATCTCGATCATCTACGTCACCCATGATCTCGCTACTGCCTACTATATCAGCGACCGCATCATCATCATGCAGAAAGGCAGCGTGGTCGAAAGCGGCGACGCCAAAACCGTTCTGAACGCGCCGCAACACCCCTATTCCCGCCAGCTGCGCGCCGCAGTGCTGTTGCCCGAAGTGGCCACCGCCGGGCACGAGGCTTCCCTGTCGAATTAACACCAGCCCACCGCATCGGAGAAAGAAACGTGAGAAAAGCAAAAGTTCTGATGGATCGCGATTTCGCCATCGGTCACACCGATCCCCGCCTGTTCGGCGCCTTCGTCGAACACCTCGGGCGCTGCGTCTATGGCGGCATCTATGAGCCCGGACATCCGACCGCGGATGCCAAGGGATTCCGCCAGGACGTGCTGGCGCTGGTGAAGGAGCTCGGCCCCACCATCATGCGCTATCCCGGCGGCAATTTCGTCTCCGGCTACAATTGGGAAGACGGCGTCGGCCCGGTAGATAAACGCCCGGCGCGGCTGGATCTGGCGTGGTTCTCGACCGAGCCCAACAGCTTTGGCACCAACGAATTCATGGACTGGTGCAAGGTCGCCAAGGTCGAGCCGATGATGGCGGTCAATCTCGGCACCAGGGGCGGCGACGCCGCGCGCAATCTCGTCGAATATTGCAACCATCCGGGCGGCTCGCACTGGTCGGACCTGCGCCGCGCCCATGGCTGGGAAAAGCCGCACGACGTCAAGTTCTGGTGCCTCGGCAACGAAATGGATGGGCCCTGGCAGATGGAATACAAGACCGCGGCCGCCTACGGCGCGGTGGCGCGGGAAGCCGCCAAGATGATGCGCTGGATCGACCCGACCATCGAACTTGCGGCCTGCGGCTCGTCGGCGCGCAACATGCCGTCGTTCGGGCACTGGGAAGACACCGTGATCGAACACACCTTCGATCACGCCGAATATATTTCGCTGCACACCTACCTGAACAATTACAAGCAGGACACCGCCGCTTTCCTGGCGTGCCCCGATCTGATGGACAGTTTTATTGACGAAGTGGTCGCGATCGCCGATTCGGTCGCGGCCAAGCGACGCTCGACCAAGCGCATGATGCTGAGCTTCGACGAATGGAACGTCTGGTATCGCACCCGGCGCAAGCGCGCCGACCG
>JAQGJF010000648.1 GCA_028290765.1 Tardiphaga sp. | reverse complement strand
CTCCGCTTCCATTCTGGCGACGCTGGTTCCGGTCTCCGGCATCGCCAACACGGCGTACGCGTTTTCGTCCTATGACGACGTCTGGAAGGCGATGGATGGAACGCTCGGGAAGTATATTCAGGCCATGATCACCAAGGCCGGCGTCGTTCCCAATGCCAGGATCTGGGACAACGGTTTCCGCCAGTGCACGTCTTCGACGCGGGATCTCCAGGGGCCGGAGGATTTTCGCGGCTTCAAGATCCGTGTTCCGCCGGCCCCGATGCTGACTTCGTTCTTTTCGGCGATCGGCGCCTCGCCGACGCCCATGAACTTTGCCGAGGTCTATTCCGCGCTTCAGACCAAGGTGATCGAAGGCCAGGAGAACGGCCTTTCGCTGATCGCGACGACGCGTCTCTACGAAGTGCAGAAATATTGCGCGCTGACGGGCCATAGTTGGGACGGCTACTGGCCGCTGGCGAACCGGGCGGCCTGGCAGCGTCTGCCGGATGCGATCAGGGACACCGTCACGCTTGAAATCGACCGCTCCGTTGTCGATCAGCGCGCCGACGTCGCTGAAAGGGATCGGACATTGAGGAGCGATTTGACGGCGAAAGGCATGGTGTTCCGCGACGTCGACAAAGCCAAATTCCGCGCGATCCTGGCGCAGACGAGCTACTATAAGGACTGGAAAGGCAAATACGGCGACGAAGCGTGGGGACAGCTCGAATCCGTCGTCGGAAAGCTCGCCTGATGAGCGAATTCTCTCGCCTGGAGCCACGCGGGGCGATTGCTTCGGGCGAGGAGACGACGGTGATCACGGCCGGCTGGATTGCCAGGATCGACCGCTGGCTCCAACTCGTCGTGGAGGTTCCGGTCGCAATTCTGCTGGTGCTGGAAATCATGGTACTGTTTTCAGGTGTGATCGCGCGCTATGTTTTCCATCACCCCATCATCTGGTCCGACGAACTCGCCAACATTCTGTTTCTCTGGCTTTCCATGCTGGGAGCGGTATCCGCGTTCCGGCGGCTCGAGCATATGCGGATGACCGCTTTCGTGGGGATGGCAGGCCCCAGGACCAGCATCTTTCTCGAGGTATTGGCGGTACTCGGAGGCGTGGTCTTTCTCGCGGTTATCCTTCAGCCGGCGTATGAATTTGCGGACAACGAAAGTTTCGTGACAACCCCGGCCTTGTCGATTTCGAATGCCTGGCGCGCCGCGGCGCTTCCGGTCGGCATCGCGTTGATGATCGTCATGGGATGTTTGCATCTGGCGCAATTCGGAATCCGCAAGATCATCGGCCCTGCCGCCGTATTTGCGATCGTCATCGGAGCGCTGAACCTGCTCGGCGTTCACCTTCAGGGGCTCGGCAACGCAAATCTCGTGCTCTTCTTTGTCGTGTTTTTCGTGATCGCCGTATTCTCCGGCATCCCGATCGCATTTTCGTTCGGTCTTGTCACGGTCGGGTACCTGATGTTCACCACGTCGGTCCCCGTCAGCGTGGTCGTCGGACGGATGGACGAAGGCATGGCCCACCCGATTCTCCTGTCGGTGCCGCTGTTCATCTTTCTGGGTTTGCTGATCCAGATGACGGGAATGGCCGCCGCCATGGTCAATTTCCTGGCGAGCTTGCTGGGGCATGTTCGGGGCGGGTTATCCTACGTCCTGATCGGGGCCATGTATCTGGTCTCGGGGATATCCGGTTCGAAAGCGGCGGACATGGCCGCCGTAGCTCCGGTTCTTTTTCCCGAGATGCGAAAGCGGGGCGCCAGACCGGGGCGATTGGTCGCGTTGCTGGCTGCGTCAGGGGCGCAGACCGAGACGATACCGCCAAGCCTGGTTCTGATCACGGTTGGAAGCGTCACCAATATCTCGATCGCGGCGCTATTTACCGGCGGGCTGCTTCCGGCGGCGATGCTGGGAGCGGTGTTGTGCGTGTTGGTGGGGTGGCAAGCCAGGGCGGACGATGCGCCGATCCAGGCGAGGGCGCCGGCCAGTGCCATCATGAAGACTTTCGTTTTTGCTTTTCCGGCTTTGGCTCTGCCCTTTGTCATTCGCACGGCGGTCGTGGAAGGTATCGCCACCGCCACCGAGGTTTCCACGATCGGGATCGTCTATTCGATCATCGTTGGGCTGGTATTCTTTCGCCGATTCGACTGGTCCCGCGTCGGTCCGATGCTGGTGGAGACCGCCGCTCTGTCGGGCGCCGTCTTGTTTGTGATCGGGGCTGCTTCGGCCATGGCATGGGCACTGACCCAGTCCGGTTTTTCAGGTCTCCTCGCCGATTTCATGCGCGACTTGCCCGGAGGAAAACTGACATTTCTTGCCGTATCGATGATCGCCTTCATCGTTTTGGGAACCGTGCTGGAAGGCATTCCGGCCATGGTTCTGTTCGGCCCCCTGCTGTTTCCGATCGCGAGGGCCATTGGCATTCACGAAGTCCACTATGCCATCGTGGTGATCACGGCGATGGGCATCGGACTGTTCGCGCCGCCATTCGGCGTCGGCTACTATATGGCTTGTGCGATCGGCAAGGTCAGTCCGGACGCCGGCATTCGGCCCATCATTCCCTATCTGGTCGCCCTGTTTCTCGGGCTCGTTATTCTGGCTCTGGTGCCCTGGCTTTCGATTGGATTCCTCTAGCCGGGCGGGTTCAGTCTTCGCGGCCGCAGGTCCTGAAGAACTGCTTTCCGCGTTCGGGGTGAGTAAGTGTTGCGGTAATGGCGCTCTGGAAATCTTCCAGCCGGTTAAGTCCGCCGACCGGAACCTTAAATTCGGGGTGCGCTGACGCTTCAGCAATCTGCAGCAGCATTTGCATTTCGCTCGGCTGCGGCGGTGTGAAGAAGTATCGGTAGACGTGAGATCTGATTTCGATTCCGCGCAGAAGAATATCGAAGTTGTGCAGTTCAAAACGTTCGGCGCTCATGCCTCCGTTGATGATCACTTGCCCGCCGAAGGCCATGCTTCTGATGAGTTCGCCGGTGACGGAGCCGCCGACGTTGTCGATGACGGCGTTGATTCCCTTATTGGCGGTAATCTTCTCAATCCGGTTGCCAACGCTCCCACCGAGGGACGAAAGCTCGACGACTTCGGACGCGCCCAGTTCCTTCAGATCGAAGCCGGCGCGTCTCACGAGCGAGATAACATTCACGTTTCTCGCCCTGGCAAACTGCAAGACCATTGTCGATACCGTTGAGTTGCCGGCCGTGACGGCGAGCCATTCGCCCGGTTTGACCCGCGCAGCCTCGAGCAGGTCCCAGGCCGTAATGAGATTGAAGAACTGACCCGCCTTCTCCGGCGGAAATCCTGGCGGCAACGGAATCAACCATTCCGCCGGTACGGCGGCGTATTCGGCCCAACTGTTGTAATAGCTGAAGGCGACATATGCGCCGGGCTTTATATTGAGGTTCTTTCCAACCCTCTCGACGATGCCCGCACCATGGTTTCCCCCGATCTGCCGCGGAAACTTCGGCTTCTTCGGCTCGGGGTATAGATTTTCGATGAACAGGAAATCGCCGGGGCTGATTGATGCCGACACAATCCTGATGAGAACTTCGTCATCCTTAATCGCCGGGACCGGGACCTCCGCGAGCCGAAGCACTTCCAAAGGAGGGCCAATCGTATCAAAGACAATTGCTTTCATCGTCCTGTCCGGAAGTTGGATTTCATGGGCTCGGTGTAGAGCCGTGCTGTAACCTTGCGTCATTGGCCGTCGATGAAGTCGCGCACCAACGACACGATCGCTGCCGGGTTTTCCTCCAGAAGCCAGTGACCTGTCCGCGCAACGACAACCTCCCGCACATCTGTGGCCACGGCGCGCATGAAAATGCCGGGGAGGGGACCAAACGCCGTCTCGCCTCCGATAGCGAGCACGGGCATCGGAAGTCTTGTTCGGCTCAGGATCGCGTTATCCTCGGCGTCCTGGTTGAATGCGGCGAACTGGGCGAAGCCGGCGCGCATCGCGCCCGGAGCGGCATATTGCGCGGCATAGTGGTCACGCGTTTCATCGCTGATCTTTGAAGGGTCGGCGGCAAATCTCCAAAAATGGTCGAAGTAAATACGCTCTCTTCCCTGGACCAGGCGCTCGGCCTCGGACCCGCCGAAATGCCAGTGCCATAGCGCCGGCATCGCGGTCACGTCTTTCCACGGACCGACGCCGGCGACAGGCGCCTCCATGAAGACCAGCCGGCTTACCTTCTCTGGATGTTGCGCGGCGTATGCGTACGCTACCGTGCCGCCGAGATCATGACCGACAACCGCAGCCCGATCAAAGCCAAGAGCCTCGACAACGGCGCGGATATCCTGAGCCTGCGTTTTCTTGTCATAGCCGCCGGACGGTCGCGACGATCGACCGAGCCCACGTAGATCAGGCACGATCACCGTATGACGTTTGACGAGTTCTGACGCAAGGGGACCCCACATATCCCCGCTCTCGACATAGCCGTGCAGGAGCACGACTGGATCACCCGTACCGCCGACCTGGACGAAGATCGCGGCGCCCGGGGTAGCCACCGTCTGGCTCTTGAAGGCGACCGGCAGCTTTGGTTCTGCCGCTGTGACAGGCGTTACGATGGTGAGTGCAAGGGCGGCAAGCAGGATCCTGAACATAAGAATCTCATGGTTCGAAGCGAATTGACGCCGCGATCATAGATTCCCGATGGGAGAACAGAAGTGGCAAACTGGACAATCTATATGCTAAACTTGCCACAACGTGACCAGCGCGCGATATGGTCGCAAAGCGCGATGGAGGGGTAGTGGTCCCCTGACAGGTCCGAGCAGCGAACGAAGCCGGGATGAACGGGGTGTGCTCCCGATCACATGGCGAAGGAGGGTCACATAGATGGCGTCCGTTCCTATTCACGTGGTGATATGGCTGCCAACGAGTTTCTACTCCGCGGTTGCGTCGACACTCGTTGAAATGCTCGAACTCGTGAACGACATCAAACGGACGAAGGTGTTTTCATTCGAATTCGTATCGAGGCGTTCTCCATCTCGTTCGACAACCGGGATTTCATTCAGTTCCAGGATCAATCCATCGCGGAAAATGGACGTTTTGATTCTCCTGGCAATGCCCGGGCTGGATGTTCCGGAGCTTGTTCGTGCGCTTGACAATGAGAGCAGGTATTCGAAGCCGATCATTGCATTGGCTCAAAAGCAGGGCGCCATTGTCGCCGCGCATTGTGGCGGTTGTTTTCTTCTCGCTGACTCCGGGGCATTGGACGGCAAACGGTCGACGATCTCCCGGTGGTTACAGAGGGAAGCCGCGCGTCGTTTTCCGAAGGTTCGGTGGGACGCTTCGCGGCTTCTCATTCGGCAAGACCGGATCTACACCTGCGGCGGAGGGTTTTCAGGCCTTGAATTGACCAAAGCGCTGCTTGTCGACCTGGGATTTGCCAAAGAGGAACGCATCGTCCGGAAACTTCTGCTGCTGCCGCCCGCTCGCCGATTCCAGAGTCCTTATGAATTTCCCCTCGACACGCTGCCTGAGGATGCTGCTCATCTCGAGCAACGACTGAACAAGGTAGCCAGGAAGAATTTGCGAACCCTTAGTATCGATTTGCTTGCCCGAGAGTTGGGCATGTCGAAGCGAACCATGTCGCGCCGGTTTAACAGCGAGCTTGAGACCAACCCTGGAAAATGGATCCAGCAAAAAAGGCTGGAGACCGCACGGGCGCTGCTTGAAGGCACAAAGCTCGGCGTTTCGGAGATCTGCTACCGGATCGGATATCAAGATGTCGCTTCCTTCAGTCGACTGTTTTCCAGGACGACCGGAATGGCACCCGGGGAATTCCGAAAGCAGATCCAGTGATGTTGCCGAACGGCGCAACTGTCGAGAGTCCGGCGCGAGCG
>JAQGJF010000611.1 GCA_028290765.1 Tardiphaga sp. | reverse complement strand
TTCGAGTTCCTGCTGCCCTTCATCGGGGTGATCGTGCTGCTGGCGGTGTGGTCGTTCACCGTCTGGCTGCGGATCGTCGATCCGGTGCTGCTGCCGTCGCCGATCTCGACCTTCAAGGCGATGTGGGCCGGCATGTTCCATGGCAAGCTCGGCGTCGACTTTCTCAAGACCGTCGAGCGCACCATCTATTCCACCATCATCGCCGCGGTGATCGCGATCCCGCTTGGTATCCTGCTCGGCTCGTCGGAAAAGCTTTACCGGTCGGTGGAATTCCTGATCGATTTCTTCCGCTCGACGCCGGCGTCGGCGATGTTTCCGCTGTTTCTGGTGCTGTTCGGGGTCGGCGACCGCACCAAGATTTCGGTGGCCGCCTTCGGCGCGGCGCTGGTGATCCTGTTCAACGTCGCCTATGGCGTGATGAACGCGCGCAAGACGCGAATCCTCGCCGCTCGCGTCATGGGCGCCTCGCGGGTAAGGGTGTTGTGGGACGTGATGCTTTTGGAATCGCTGCCGCAGACTTTTGTCGGCCTGCGCAACGGCGTGTCGCTGGCGCTGGTCATCGTCGTCGTCGCCGAAATGTTCATCGGCTCGGTCGACGGGCTCGGCCAGCGGGTATTCGAGGCGCAGCAGATGTTCGAGATGCCGGACATGTACGCCGCGATCTTCGCCGCCGGTGCTCTCGGTTACGGCCTCAATCTGCTGTTCCTGACCATCGAACGCCGGTTCGTGCACTGGTCGGGGAAATAGAAACAACGCATCAACGCCGTCATGCCCGGCCTTGTGCCGGGCATCCACGTCCTACAGCGCCTGAGATCGCAAGACGTGGATGGCCGGAACATATACGCGAAGACGCGCTTCGCGCTTTTGTCCTGCCATGACGTGTCCTTCGAGGAGACGTCATCATGCCAAACAGTCTGGCCCGCAAAACCGCGTGTGAACTCGCGTCGCTGATTGCCAGCAAGGAGGTGAGCCCGGTCGAGGTGCTGAACGCTCATCTGGCCGTCATCGAACGGGTAAACCCGAAGCTCAACGCCATCGTCACGCTGGTGGCGGAAGGCGCGCATGATCTGGCCAAGCAGGCCGAAGCGGCGGTGCTGCGCGGCGACAAATTAGGGGCGCTGCATGGCCTGCCGGTGGTGATCAAGGACATCACCCCGACCGCGGGCATTCGCACCACCTTCGGCTCGCCCTTGTTCAAGGATTACGTGCCGACCGAAGACGCCGAAGCGGTGCGGCGCCTGAAGGTCGCGGGCGCCATCGTGCTGGGCAAGACCAACACGCCGGAATTCGCTGCTGGCGCCAATACCTTCAACGACGTGTTCGGCGTGACCCGCAATCCGTGGAATACGGCCTTGAGCCCGTCGGGCTCTTCCGGCGGTTCGGCCGTCGCTGTCGCCACCGGCATGGTGCCGCTGGCGCAGGGCACGGATTTCGGCTGCTCGATCCGGATGCCGGCGTCGTTCAACGGCATCGTTGGGATAAGGCCGACGCCGGGCCTGACGCCGAACTATCCGATGCCGTTGGCCTGGGATCCGGGCCAGGTGCATGGCCCGCTGGCCCGCACCGCCGAGGATGCCGCGCTGATGCTCGACGCGCTGGTCGGTTTCAGCCGGAAGTCGCCGATCTCGGTGGCGCCGCCCTGGGCCAGCGCCCGCGCCATTGTCGCCAAAGCCCGGGACGTCAAGGGCCTGCGCATCGCCTATGTGTCGGATATTTCCGGCATCGGGGTCGAACCCGAGATCGACGACATCTGCCGCGCCACGGCCTTGTCGTTGCGCGATGCCGGCGCCACCGTCGAGGAGATCAAATTCGACATTGCCGACGGCAAGGAGCCCTACCAGGCCTGGCGCGGGCTGTGGATGGTGGGGCAGCAATTCGCCAATCTCGACCGGCTGGAGGAATTCGGCGTCAACCTCAAGGGCAACGTCAAGGCCGGGCTCAAGGTGACGCCGCTGGATTTCGCCGCCTCCGAGCAGAAGCGCATGGAGCTGTTCCTGCGCTTTGCGAAATTCTTCGAGCAGTATGATTTGCTGATTACGCCGCAATCGCCGGTCAAACAGTTTCCGGTCGAGATGAACTTTCCGACGCTGATCAACGGCAAGAAGCTCGACAACTACACCGACGGGATCGCGGGATCGTTCCTGATCACCCTGATGAGCCTGCCCGGTGGGGCGGTCCCGGCGGGTCTGACCAGCGACGGCCTGCCGGTCGGCATCCAAATCGTCGGTCCGCGGTTCGAGGAGCCAAAGATCCTGTCGGCGATGAAGATCGTGCAGCAGATGCATCCGATCGGCTGGCCGCATTACGCGTGAGGGGGCTTCGTTACAGCGAGCGAAGCGAACGTAGCCCGGATGAGCGAAGCGACATCCGGGTCTTCCTCGGGATCCCCGCATTTCGCTCCGCTCATGCGGGCTACGAATGGTCGCCTGCAATCCTTCCGGCAAACATCGCGAGTGATGTCGGCGCCTGCCCGAGCAGCCAGCCCAGCACATTGGGATTGCCCTTGAGCCCGTCGCGCGCATAGGCCTGAAACATTTTCATCAGCGTCTCGCGCTGATACTCGTCCATGCCGGCGGCGCGGGCGCGATCGGCCCATGCCGCGACCGGTTCGGCGACGGCGTGGATGGGCTTTTGCAGCACGTGGCCGAAGGTTTCGGCGATCTCGACCTGGCTCATCGGCAGGGTGCCGACCAGTTCATAGGTCGCGCCGGAATGTCCGTCGCCGGTCAGCACCTCGGCCGCGGCGTCTGCGACATCGTCGAGGTCGACGAGGCTGAGCTGCGTTTCGACCGGGTAGGGCACCCGGAAAACACCTTCGCCGATCATGCGATCCCACTCGGAGATGCTGTTCTGCATGTAGGCCGTCGGCTGCAGGATGGTGAAATCCAGGCTTGAGCTGAACAGCATCTCCTCGACCCGCATCTTGTTCCAGTGATGCGGCATGGCTTCGATCTGCGGATGCAGGACGGAGTGATAGACGAAGCGGGGTACGCCCGCCGACGTTGCCGCTTCGATCATGGCTTTGCCGAAGGTGATTTCGTGCGGGCTGACGTTGGGACAGATGTGATAGATCGCGTCGGTGCCACGCATGGCCTGCGAGAGGGTATGCGGATCGTTCATTTCGCCGGTGACGACGTCGCTGACGCCCATCGCCTTCAAATTGGTTTCGTGCCTGGAGCTTCGGACGAAAGCGCGAACGGTTGCGCCCCGCGCGATCAGTGCTTTGATGACGGCCTTGCCGGTTTTGCCGCCCGCGCCGGTGATGAGGATCATCTGCGTCGCTCCAATGGCAGCGCGCTCCCTCTCCCCAATCGAAGTCGGACATATCCGACTTCGACAATTTTAATTTGCCCAACTCGGGTAAACCCGAGTTGGGTGGGAGAGGGTTGGGGTGAGGGGTTACCCCCTGTCGATAGGTCGTAACCCCTCACCCGGATCGCTGCGCGATCCGACCTCTCCCCACGGGAGAGGTCGACGAACGCGAGTACTGTGCCTCTACGGATCACTTGAGGCAGTCGCTTTTCTTGTCAGCTCAAACAACCGGCTCGGGCTCAGCGGAATTTCCAACAATTCAACTCCGCGCCGCTGCAGATCGAGCGCGTCTTCGATCGCCTGCGCGAACAGCGGCCCTACCGGAATCGCACCGGCCTCGCCGGCGCCCTTGATGCCCATCGGATTGAGCGGCGAGGTGGTCACGGTGTGGCCGAGCTGCATCCGCGGCACTTCGAGTGCGGTCGGCAGCAGATAGTCGGCCAGCGAGGCGTTCAGTAACTGGCCCTGGTCGTCGAACACCAGTTTTTCGTAGAACGCATTGCCGATGCCCTGCGCCACGCCGCCATGGATCTGGCCGGCCAGGATCATCGGATTGATCACGGTGCCGCAGT
>JAQGJF010000607.1 GCA_028290765.1 Tardiphaga sp. | reverse complement strand
GCGGGATGACGATTCGAAGATAAGTCGTCCCGCTTCAGAGCCGGGTCGAAAGACCCGGCTTTTTCGTACATTAACGCCACTGATGCAGGTGCAATGACTCTCGCCGTTCCCATTCTGCCGGGCCCACAGCTCGCCGCGCTGAACGAGGCCTATCGAAAGGCGGTGGCGCGCAAGCGCCTTCGGCTCACGATCGCAACCGCGGTGTTCTTTGCGGCGCTGGTCATCGCCGCGATCGGGGCCGAGGTCAATCTAAGAACGCTGTTCACCTATTTCGGCAATTTTTTCAGCTATTTCGACCGCCTCCTGACGCTGGAAAGCGGTGCGCGGGTCTGGACCGATGTCGGCGAGTGGTTCTGGGGCTGGCAAAAATGGCTGTCGATGCTCGGTGAGACCATCTTGATCAGCTATGTCGGAACGCTGTTCGGCGCCATCCTGGCCTTTGCGCTCAATTTCTTCGCCGCCGAGAACACCTCGCCGGCGCCGTGGCTGCGCTTTGCGGTGAAGCGCTTCCTGGAATTCTGCCGGACCGTTCCCGGCATCGTGTTCGCGCTGATCTTCGTGATCGCGTTCGGGCTCGGCCCGATGGCGGGCGTGCTGGCGATCGCGATCCATTCGACCGGCGCGCTCGGCAAGCAGTTTTCCGAGATCGTCGAGAACGTCGACATGAAGCCGATCGAAGGGCTGCGCTCCACCGGCGCCGGCTGGACCTCGTGCATGCGCTTCGCCGTGCTGCCGCAGGTCGCGGCGGGTTTTGCCGGCTACTCGCTGCTTCGCTTCGAGATCAATGTGCGTGAGGCCTCGGTGATGGGTTTCGTCGGTGCAGGCGGCATCGGCCAGGAACTGCTCGTCGCGGTCCGAAAATTCTTCTACTCGGACGTCAGCGCGATCCTGCTGCTGATTGTCGTCACGGTGTTCGTCATCGATATCGGCACCGGATGGATCCGCGGGCGGCTGTTCGGCAAGGATGCACGGGCATGACCCAGCTGCCGAAACCCGACACGGCCGATCTGCGTGCGCGGTATCCGAACGTCTTCGACCGCCCGCTCTCCGCGCGGCTTGCCGTGCCGGCCATGCTGCTCGGCGCGTTCGGAATTTTCGTGTTCGGCCTGGTCGATCTCGAATTCTCGCCGGCGCGGATGCTGGCCGGTTTGCATCAGCTCGGTTGGATCACGCTGATGATGATCCCGCCGGATCCCGGGTCGTCGCTGCCGGCCTATCTGGTGGCGATGGGCGAAACCCTCTCCATCGCTCTGCTGGGCACCACGCTGGCGGCGGTGTTCGCGCTGCCGGTCAGCCTGCTGGCGGCGCGCAACATCGTGCCGTCGAACTTCTTCCGGTTCCCGATCCGCCGCTTCCTGGATTCGATCCGGGGCATCGATCAGCTGATCTGGGCGCTGGTCTGGATCAACGTCGTCGGGCTCGGCCCGTTCGCCGGCGTGCTGGCGATCGCGGTGTCCGATTTCGGCGCCTTCGGTAAATTGTTCTCCGAAGCCATCGAGGCCGCCGACAAAAAGCAGGTCGAAGGCATCAGGGCTTCCGGCGGCAACGCCCTGCACGAAATCCGCTTCGGCCTCTTGCCGCAGGTGCTGCCGGTGATCGCGGGGCAGGTGCTGTACTTCATCGAATCCAACACCCGCTCGGCGACCATCATCGGCATCGTCGGCGCCGGCGGCATCGGCCTGCAACTGGCCGAGCAGATCCGGGTGCTGGAATGGCAGAAGGTGTCGTTCCTGATCCTCATGATCCTGGTGGCGGTCGCCTCCATCGACTGGATTTCCAGCAAATTGCGCTTTGCGATCATCGGCCGCCGCGCGGTGGCGTGAGGCTCGCAAAAACGCTCAAGCTAGTTATTGCGAGCATCAGGACACTAACGCCCCGTGGGCCTCAGCGCTCAATATTACTGCGGCGTTTCTCCGACATTGCTAATGACCACGGTTGTCTCGTCGAAGTGCGCGGTAATTTCAAGCGTACCGCCAAGCGCTTCGACATAACGGCGCAGGTTGCTCACGTGCATGTCGCCGCGCTTTTCAAGCTTTGCCACGGCAGGCTGGTTGACTGTGAGTGCTTCCGCAACTTCCTCTTGAGAGAGAGACCGCGCTTTGCGCAACTCCTCAAGCGTCATCGCCTCGCGTAGCACAGCAGCCTTTGACGCCACACGAGCGCGGCGCGCGGGTGTGAAGTTCTTGGTCAGCTCGGCAAAGGGCTTGTGTCCCGTCATGGTATCAATCCTTCTTTCCTGATCTCGGCGATGTACAGGTCGTAGAGCTGGTCGGCGATCGGGATCATGTGTTCATAGAAGCGATCATCGCCCGTCTTGTCGCCGCCAATAAGCAGTATCGCCGATCGCCTCGGATCGAAGGCGTAAAATACCCGCAGCGGTCGTCCGCCGCTTTGCACACGCAACTCACGCATATGGGCGTGCTTCGATCCGTTAATCCCTGACGAATAGGGAAAGGGCAGTCGCGGCCCCTGTTCCATCAGCAGCAATCCAGCAGCGATTATGTCGTCCTGCTGGGCTTCGCTGAGACCATGGTACCAATCCGCGAACTCGTCAGTGTGCTCGACGTTCCAAGCCATCTGAAATAATATATTCCATCAGTGGAATATTTTCAAGCATCGGTTGTGATCTTTCGGGCCACAAGGTACCCGACAATCCGCGCCCGCCTAGCCATTCTCCACCACGAATTCCACCCGATCCGCCGCGAAGCGCGAGCGGGTCGTCAGCAGCGGCTTGCCGTCGGGATCGACGTCGGTGCTCTCGACCACCAGAATGGGGCGTCCGAGTGCCAGATCGAGCCGGCCCGCGTCGCTGGCGTTGACGATGGCGGCGGTGACCCGGGTCGAGGCGCGGCGATAATCGCGGATGCCGTGATGCGCCAGCAGCTTTGTCATCGAGCGTACCCGCTCATAGATCCGGCCGGCGTCGGGAAAGCGTTCCGCGGAAAGCCAGGTGGTGGCGACGCAGATTGGCGTCCGGTCGGCGAATCTCAGCTTTTCGAGCCGGACCAGCGGCGCGCCGGTCTTCAGATTCAGTTGCCGGGCGAGTTCGCGGGTGGCGGGCTCGTTGGAATCCGCAATCAGTTGCCCGCGCGGCTCATGGCCGCCGGCGCCGACGATCTCGG
>JAQGJF010000592.1 GCA_028290765.1 Tardiphaga sp. | reverse complement strand
GTGATCTCCTCGACCAGTTCGGCGGTCTTCTTGATGTCGGGCACCAGTTTGGCCAGCATGGTTCCGGCTTCCTGCGCGACCTTGACGGTTTCCCCCGACAGCGCCCCGATCTCGGCCGCCGCAGCCTGGCTGCGCTCGGCGAGCTTGCGGACTTCCGAGGCGACCACCGCAAAACCCTTGCCGTGCTCGCCGGCCCTCGCCGCTTCGACCGCGGCATTGAGCGCCAACAGGTCGGTCTGGCGGGCGATTTCCTGCACGATGGTGATCTTCGCCGCGATGGTCTGCATCGCCTCGACCGCACGGCCGACGGCGACGCCGCTGGCCTCGGCGTCCTTGGCGGACTGCGCCGCAATCTTCTCGGTCTGGTTGGCGTTTTCCGCGTTCTGCTTCACGTTGGCGGCCATCTCCTCCATCGAGGATGAGGCTTCCTCCGCCGAGGAGGCCTGCTCGGTGGCGCCCTGCGAAAGCTGCTCGGCGCTCGCCGACAGTTCCTGGCTGCCGGCCGACACGTTGCGCGCCGCCGTCATCGCCTCGGTGACGATCGAACGGAGTTTGTCGACCATGCGCTCCAGTGCAATTCCGAGCGTGTCCTTGTCCGAACGGCGCTTGGCGTCGACAGTGAGATTGCCGTTGGCGATGGTATCCGCCAGCACGGCTGCCGCGTTCAGGTTGACCGTCATTGCGTTCAGCGATTTGACCAGATCGCCGATCTCGTCATTGCTGGAAACGCTGATGGTCTGGCTAAGGTCGCCAAGTGCGACCGCGTCGGCCAGCCCGACGGCCCGGGCCAGCCCGCGGCTGATATTGATCGCAATCCAGGTCGCGGATACGACCGCGATCAGCAGCGACACGATGACGGTGATGATCAGCATCAGCTTGGCGAAAGCCGCCTCTGCCGAACCGGCAGCGGCGACTTCGTTCATCTGCGTTTCGTTGCGCTTGACGTAGGCCTCGACCGCCTCGAGACTCTCATTGAACACCTTGCGGCCGTCGCCATTGGCGATCACGGCCGCCTCGGCCTTCCCGGATTCCTTGTTCGACAGCATGAGCTTGCCGGCCTGCTCTTCCAGCTCGTTCATGAGCTTGATTTTCGTCATCGCCAGATCGAGCATCTGCTTGCCCGCCTCGCTCGCCTTGCCGTAAAGCTCATCACGGAGCTTGAGCGCCTTGTCGCGGCGGGCAATCATCGTATTGTAGAAATCCTGGGCTTCCTTGTCGGACGCCGCGTGGATCATCCGGGTCTCGGAACGCTGCTGGGCCTGGATGGCGTCCATCAGGTCGGCGGCCTTCTTCAGGCGGCCGGCCTGGGCGACGACCCGTTCCTGCGATTCATCCAGCGTCGAAAGTTTGACGTAAGCGATGGCCCCGGTGATCATCGACAGGATGATGACCGCACCGAATGCGCTGGCCAGCTTTGCTTTGACGGTAAATCTCATGTTCTCGGTCCCGCTCATCTCGGAGGAATTCAATTCAGGATGCGTTCCAGGTTCGGAACGATAACGAACTCGTCACGCCATTTCGTAATGAAGCTGATGAATTCCGGCCGCCAATGCATGCCGACGCGGGGCGTCTGCTGGACATTGGTCCGGGAGATTTCCGTCACCTCGTAGACCTTGTCGGCAATGACACCGACCAGGATCGGATCGCCCTCGATGTCGAGTTCGAGAACGACGATGCGGGTATCGGCGGAGTCGCCGTTCATCGGCATTCCGAACCGGATGCGCAGATCTGCCAGCGGAATGACGTTGCCGCGCACGTTGATGACGCTCGGCAGGAACGGCCGCGCGCCCGCCACCCTTGTGGCGGGTATCGGATCGATGATTTCCCTGACCAGTCCCGCGTCGAGGGCGAATTTCTCGTCGCCGAGCCCGACCATGACGACCTGCATCGCCGCTTCATCGTAGGCCGCAGCGGAGTCGTGTCCGTAATCCCTGTTCATTACGCCGCCTCGTGGATCTGTTGCTTGTCGGCCTGCGACTGGGCCAGGGCGATCAACTGCGCAACATCGATGATGAGCGCCGCGCTGCCGTCACCGAGGATGGTCGCACCGGAAAACATCGTGACGTCCGAATGCAGCTTCGACAGCGACTTGATCACGGTCTGATGGTTGCCGAGGATCTGGTCGGCGACCAGGCCGACGCGGGTCTCGCCGGTCGAAATGATGATGATTTTCTGATGACGGTCAGCGGCACCAGGCGTTTCGAACAATTGCCGCAACCGCAGGAACGGGACCAGGTCGCCGCGCACGTTGAGGAAGTTGCGTCCGCGCGAACGTTCATCCGTGGGGGTCAGTTCGACGCATTCCTCGACCGCGGACAAGGGAACGATATATCGCCCTTCGCCGACGCGGATCAGAAGGCCTTCGATGATCGCGAGCGTCAGCGGCAGGCGCAAAGTCACGGTCGTGCCCTGTCCCGGCCGGGTCGTCAGATCGATCGATCCGCGCATCGCCTCGATGGCGCGCTTGACCACATCCATGCCGACGCCGCGGCCGGACAGCGCCGAGACGGTCTGCGCCGTGGAGAAGCCGGCGTGAAACAGGAACTGGTGAATCTCATGGTCGGACATGGCGGCGCCGGGCGCGATCAGCCCCTGCTCCTCGGCCTTGGCGCGAATCCGCGCCGTGTTGAGGCCGCCGCCATTGTCGGTCACGGTGACGAGCACCTGCGCCCCCGAATGGGTGGCGACCAGTTCGATCCGCCCCTGCTCGGTCTTGCCGGCGGCGGCGCGGCGTTCATTGTCCTCGATGCCGTGATCGATCGCGTTGCGGATGAGATGAACCAGCGGATCGGCCAGGCTCTCGATCATGGTCTTGTCGAGTTCGGTGTCCTCGCCGGCGGTGATGAACTCGACCGGTTTGTTGAGGTCCCGCGACAGATCATGGACCAGGCGGCGGAAGCGACCGAACACCGAACCGATCGGCACCATGCGGGCGCCCATCGTGGTGTCGCGCAGGCTGGCGGCGAGGCGTTCGATTTCCTCAGCAATCATCTTGATGGAAAGATCTTCGCCGGCGGCGGCCAACTGGCTCAGCCGCGCCTGGGCAATGACGAGCTCGCCGACCCGGTCCATCAGTTCGTCGAGGCGCTCGGCCTGGACGCGAACCGTCGCAATGCTGCGGTCGTCCGCGCGTTTCGGCTCATCGCGCTTCTTTTCAGCCTGTACCGGAACTTCGCGCGATTCGGCAGCGGGTGGCGGCGTCGGCGCTACCGGAGCGACTGCTTCGGGAAGTTCCGGCACCAGCGTCGCGCGGTGGTCTCCTACGATCGGCTCCAGCGTCAGCTTCATTTCGTCCTCGACGAACATGAAGACTTCGTCGATGGCGTCCTTGTCGCAGGTGCTTTCGAGCGTGATGTCCCATTTCAGGAAGCAGTATTCCGGCTCCAGATCTTCGAGCATCGGCAGGTCGTCGGTCAGCGCGACAACGAAACAGGATCCCAGCTTGCGCAGATCGTCGAACAGATCCAGCGGATTGCAGCCATTACGCAGGATATGGCTCTCGAATTCGATCCGCAGTCGCCATCCCGTTTGCCGGGCGTCGCCTGCCGACGGTGCCGCCGCCTCGCGCGCCGGTGCCTCCGCGCCTCCAGGTACATCGACGAAGCGCTTGAGGTCGTCGAGGATCGCGTCGCCGATGATGTCGTCGGTGGTTTCGGGAGCCTCGATCAAGGCGCGAATGTAGTCCTTGGCGGCGAGCGCCACCGAAATGAGATCCGCGGTCGGCCTGATTTCGCCCTTCCGGACCAGGTCGAACGCCGTCTCGAACTGATGCGTGAACGACGCCACCTTGTCGAAGCCGAACATCGCGCCCGACCCTTTGATGGTGTGCAGGGCGCGAAAGGCCGAGTCGACCAGTTCACGATCGTCGGGACGGACCGTGAGATCCAGCAGCGCGCTTTCGAGCGCCTCGAACAGTTCGCTTGCTTCCTGGCGAAATACGTCCGCGGGATCCAGCATAGTCATGATCGTACCAGCTTGCTGACGACGGTAAGGAGCTGCTCGGGCTTGAAAGGCTTGGTGATCCATCCGGTCGCGCCCGCGGCCTTGGCCTGCTGCTTGATCGCGTCGTTGGATTCGGTGGTCAGGAAGACGATCGGAAGACCGGTCATCGCCGGCAGCGCCCGCAGCGCCTTGATCAGCTCGATGCCGTTCATGACCGGCATGTTGAGATCGGTGATGATGAGGTCGGGTCGGGACGCCTTGGCTTTTTCAAGTCCCTGGGCGCCGTCGCCGGCTTCGACCACGGTGTGGCCGGCAGGTCCGAGCACGACCTTGATCATCTGCCGGATGCTCGGCGAGTCGTCGACGGTCAGGATCGTTGCCATTATTTGCCCTCGCGTTCCTGGAGCAGTCGATGGTCGTTCATGGCGTCGGAGGACACGCCGGCGCTGTGGAATGTTTTGCGAAGGGCCTGGGAAATCGCGGTCAGGACGATCGGGCGGCCGCGAAGATTCGCGGTCCGTGCGGTCGACAGCAGGAGCTGGACCGAGGTCACATCCGCCTTGTCGACGCTGGAACAGTCGATTTCCAGCTTGTCGCCCCGGCCGAAGGCATCCTTGACCAGATCACAGACGCCGCGAATGGCCGCAATGCTGCAATCTGCCGGTAGGCTTAGTAACCTCTTGGCGCTACTTGAATTTTCTACCACCAGCCCACCCATTTGCGCGACGCAATGCGCACACAACCTGAACGGCCGCGATCGCATAAGCCCGAGTCCCGCGAGCACTATTGATGGTACGTGGTTACTAATTATCTAATTTTGTTCGCAACGCGGAAAGATTTGTGGCGAAAAAGAGCCCGTCCGCTTGCAAGCCGACATCGCTCACAACCAGGAGGCGACGTGCGTCCCGCTTGCGGGCGTTACTGGATAAAGCCGTTGGCCTTCATCCACTCCGCGGCCAAGTTCGGCCAGTTGGCAGTTGGCGTGTATCGCGAATGCCAAAACCGTGGCCGCCTTCGACGAAAACATGCAGTTCGCTTGAGATGCCTGATTTCCTGAGCGCATCATGAAATCGGATGCCGTTTTCCGGCGGGACTGCGGGACCATCCTTGGCCAGCACGGTGAATGTCTTCGGCGAATTCTTGTGGACCTGCTGCTCCGGCGAAGATTCCTTGATCATCTCGACGTCGCGGATCTTCAGCGGAGTGCCGCCATCAAACAACTCACCAGACAAACCGATAGAGCGGTTTTGCGCATGCGATCTCGCCGTCTTTGCTGGCCGCCATGCCCTATCTGTTCGCGATCGTCGTTGTCGTGTTCGCGCAATCGCGGGGACGACGCAGCGCGGCGATGCTGGCGAATCTGACGGCGATTATCAGGACGCGGTAGACCTCTCCCCGTCATTGCGAGGAGCACTTGCGACGAAGCAATCCAGTCTTCGCTTTTGGCTCTGGATTGCTTCGCTTCGCTCGCAATGACGGGGAGACGTGGTTCATCAATCGCTAGCTCAACGGCCCTATTCGCCGCGCTTTGCCGGCTTCGACAGATATTCCTGCGATTTCTCCTCTATCTTGATATGTGTCAGTTTATCGGGATCGATACGCAACATCAGATAGTCGATATGGTCCTCTATCCGGGTGAACCTGTGACCGGTGCCGGCCGGGTTCACCACG
>JAQGJF010000584.1 GCA_028290765.1 Tardiphaga sp. | reverse complement strand
CTGGACAAACTGCCGTGGTCGAAACCCCTGAAGCAATGGCGCGACCGGGTAATGTTCCTGCGGGCCTCCGAGAGGGATACGTGTCCCGTTCTGTCCGACGACGCGCTGGCGGCGGCGCGTGAAAACTGGTTGGTGCCGGCGCTGTACGACAAGACTTCACTGAAGGATGTTTCGGCCGGTGACTTGTCGGATGCGCTGATGGCGCTGTTGCCGTGGGACCAGCGCGCGCGGCTCGATCGCGAGGCGCCGACCCATTTCGAGGCGCCGACCGGCACCCAGCTTCCGATCGACTACGAAGCCGAGCAGGGGCCGACCATCGCCGTGCGTCTGCAGGAATTGTTCGGCCTCAACATCCATCCCTCGCTAGCCAAAGGCGCGGTGCCGCTGGTGCTGGAACTGCTGTCTCCCGCGCACCGCCCGGTGCAGGTGACACGCGATCTGCCGGGCTTTTGGCGTGGCAGCTATGCGGCGGTACGTTCCGACCTGCGCGGACGCTATCCCCGGCATCCCTGGCCCGAGGATCCGGCGAGCGCGATGCCGACCAGGCGGGTGAAGCCGAGAGGGACGTGAGGGGGACCGCTCTACAAGCACCGCGTCTCTATCTCCCTCCCCGCAAGGGGGAGGGAGAAGACGCCCCCCTCGTTAACGCTTCGCTCATCCTTTTCGCCAAAATTGCAGGCATCGCGTCCGTCGTTAGGCGCGGTTTGCGGGCAGGTGTGGTGATATCGCGCAACGAGCGCGAGCTTTAGGTGAGTATGCGTCATGCGTAGTTTGATGATCCTGGCCGCGTTTCTGGTCGGCGCCGGTACGTTGATGGCGCAGATGGCAGACAAGATGATGCCCGCCACGCCCGCATCGGCCATGACCTCGGCAAAATCGTCGGCGGAACAGGCCGGCGTCCGCAGCATCAGCATTCCCCGCGACGCCCGCGGTCATTTCCAGACCGACGGCCGGATCGATGGCCAGCGCATCGACTTCATGGTCGATACCGGCGCTTCCGTGATCGCGCTGAACGAGAAGTCGGCGGCGCGGTTCGGCCTGCGTCCGACACCCAGTGACTACAAGATGACGGTCTCCACCGCCAACGGCACCATCAAGGCGGCGCGCACCCGGCTGGCGATGGTCGATATCGGCGGACTCATCGTGCGCGATGTCGATGCCATGGTGCTGCCCGACGAGGCACTGTCGGAAAACCTGCTCGGCCTGTCGTTCCTGTCGAAGCTGAAGCGCTTCGAATACGCCAACGGCAAGATGGTGCTGGAACAGTAGGCAGCGTCGCGTTTCGTGACCCTTTTATAATCGTCCAAAGCGGGGCGGCTGCCTTTCCACCGCCGCATGCATTCGCTATGGCTGCGGAACTTTCCCTCCAGCGTTCGTTCCCCACGAGGCCATCTGCATGTTTCCAAAGCCGAAATCCGTCCTGGTGCCGAATACCTATGCCTATGAATCCGAGCCGATGGTCAAATCCACCGGCTTTCGCGAATATGACGCGCGCTGGCTGTTCGGCAAGGAAATCAACCTGATGGGAATTCAGGCGCTGGGCATGGGGCTCGGTGCGCTGATCGCGGAACTCGGCCAGAAACAGGAAATCGTCACCGCGCATGATTTTCGCGGCTATTCGGCCTCGATCAAATACGCGCTGATCTCCGGATTGCTGGCGTCGGGCTGCAAGGTGCACGACATCGGCCTGGCGGTGACGCCAATGGCCTATTTCGCGCAGTTCGAGCTCGACGTGCCCTGCGTCGCCATGGTGACGGCGTCGCACAACGACAACGGCTGGACCGGCGTCAAGATGGGCGCCAACCGCCCGCTGACCTTCGGGCCAGACGAGATGACGCGGCTGAAGGAAATCGTGCTCAACGCCGAGTTCCACAACAAGGTCGGCGGCTCCTATGTGTTCCACGAGAATTTTCCGGCGCGCTATATCGCCGATCTGACCAAACGCCCGAAGCTGAAGCGCAAGCTCAAAGTCGTCGTCGCCTGTGGCAATGGCACCGCGGGCGCGTTCGCGCCGCAGGTGATGGAGGCGATCGGCTGCGAGGTGATCCCGCTCGACACCGAGCTCGATTACACGTTTCCGAAATACAATCCCAATCCCGAAGACATGGAGATGCTGCACGCGATCCGCGACGCCGTGCTCACGCACAAGGCCGATGTCGGGCTCGGCTTCGACGGCGACGGCGACCGCTGCGGCGTGGTCGACAACACCGGCGAGGAAATCTTCGCCGACAAGGTCGGCGTGATGCTGGCGCGCGACATGTCCGCCATCATCAAGGATGCGAAATTCGTGGTCGACGTGAAATCCACCGGCCTGTTCGCGACGGATCCTGTGCTGCAAAAGCAGGGCGCCAAGACCGCCTATTGGAAGACCGGCCACTCCTATATGAAGCGCCGCACCAATGAGACCGGCGCGCTGGCGGGCTTCGAAAAGTCCGGTCACTTCTTCTTCAACGCGCCGCTCGGCCGCGGCTACGACGACGGCCTGATCTCGGCGATCGCGATCTGCGAAATGCTCGACCGTGCGCCCGGCAAGACCATGGCCGACCTGAAGGAAGCGCTGCCGAAAACCTGGTCGTCGCCGACCATGTCGCCGCATTGCTCTGACGAGACCAAATACGGCATCGTCGACAGCGTCGTGAAGCATTTCGAGGCGATGCAGAACAGGGCTGAGAAGGTTGCGGGACAAAAGATCCGCGATCTCGTCACCGTCAATGGTGTGCGCGTCACCTGCGAGGACGGCAGCTGGGGCCTGGTGCGGGCCTCATCCAACAAGCCGGAACTGGTGGTGGTAGTCGAGAGCCCGGTGTCCGAACAGCGCATGCGCGACATGTTCGAAGCGATGGATTCGGTGCTGCGGACGCATTCCGAAGTGGGCGAGTACAATCAGAAGATTTGAGCGGGCGCGGCACGCGTTTCACAGGCTGCCGTCATCCCCGCGAAGTCAGCGCGTAGCCCGGATGAGCAAAGCGATATCCGGGGGTTCGCGCTCCCCGCATCTCGCTTCGCTCATGCGGGCTACGGGCTGTTCGTACAATCGGTGAGCTTTACGCCGCCGGCGCGGCCGGCACCGGCAGGGCGGTCACCGACTTGATCTTTTCCATCGCGAAACGCGAGGTCACGTTCTTCAAGGTCACCGCGCCGATCAGCTTCTTGTAGAACACGTCATAGCTCTGCATGTCGGCAACGACGACGCGCAGCATGTAATCGACGTCGCCGGCCATCCGATAGAATTCCATCACTTCGGGCATGGCGCTGACGGCCTCGGCGAATTTCTTCAGCCAGGCCTCGGAATGGTCGCTGCTTTCCACCGAGACGAACACCGAAATGCCGAGTCCGATCTTGTTCTGGTCGACCAGGGCGACCCGACGCAGGATCACCCCGTCGGCCTCCAGCCGCTGGATCCGCTTCCAGCAGGGCGTCGAGGACAGCCCGACCCGGTCGCCGATCTCGGCGACGGAGAGCGACGCGTCCTCCTGGAGAACCGTCAGGATCTTGCGGTCGATGGCGTCGAGGCGGCGGCTGGATTCAAGAGGGCTGACGGCGAGGTCGGTCATGCGAAGAACTTTGTTCCATTTAAGTGGACAATCCACCTCATATAGAGAAAATTCTTCTAAAGCAAGCCCTTCAGGGCCCGGCCTGCGCCGAGGCGGTGGTCTGACTTAAGAAAGCCTCTACTTCTGGGCGTTGCGGGCAGGCGAGCGCGCCACCATGCCGTGTGCATTTCAGTGCTGCGGCGGCGGATGCGAAGCGCAGGGCGCTGGGTACGTCCTGCTTCTCGGTGATGGCCAGCGTAAAGCCGCCGTGGAACACGTCGCCGGCGCCCAGCGTGTCCACCGGTTGAACCGGGAAGGCCGGGGTTTCACGCGGCTGCTGCCGCTCGTCGAGCCAGATCGTGCCGAGCGGCCCGCGGGTACCGGCGAGGAACGACGGCGTCAGTTGGGCGATCTTCCGCAGCGCCTCGGCGTCATTGGAAATGCCGGCGGTGGCCCGCAGCGACTCGCTGGAGAAGATCAAATGCGACGACGCCGTCAGCAAGCCCTCGCGCAGCGACATCGGGCGGTCGACATCGACAATCACCGGAATGCCGCGTTGGCGCGCTTCCGCGCACAGATCGGTGGCGAATTCCGCGCAGCGGCTTTCGATCAGGATCGCGTCGCAGTCTTTCAGCAGCGTTGCGTGGTCGGGCAACCGCACCTTCCACAATTGCGGGTCGCGAAACACCACCAGGGTGCGCTCGCCGCTGGGATCGATCATGATGCCGGAGATCGGCGTTACCAGCCCCTTCATATGCACGAGGTGGGTGGCATCGACGCCCTCATAGGCCAATTGCTCGAAAATGAACTTGTTCGAGCTTTCGCGGGCGTCGCCGATCGGGCCGGCCAGGAAAGCATGGCCGCCGAGCCGGGAGATCGTGATGGCGGCATTGAGCCCGTTGCCGCCGCAGACCTCGTCGAAATGACTGGCATTGGTTTTCGCGCCGGGTTCCGGAACGCCCTCGACGCGGAACATCAGATCGCGCACCGGCATGCCGATACACAGAATGCGGGGCACACGTTTGGGAACCGCAGCTTCGTGAAAATTCATGCGGGAGTCCGTCACGACGGTCTGCCGATCCGGCGAGACCAAAGCTGATGGGCTAACCGTTTGAGCGGCATCGTGGTTCCGGTTCCGTCAGGTATTGTGATCCTGCAGCCAGCGGCCCAGCAGATGATGCGCGATCGCGAATGGATGCGGCCCCGCCATGCCGTCGGGATGTTCGCGCCTGAGCATCAGGGTGGCCTCGGCGCGGCTGAACCAGCGGGCGTCCTCGAGTTCGGTGCGATCGACCACGATGTCGTCGGTGGTGGCGCGCGCCGAGCAGCCGATCATCAGCGACGACGGATAGGGCCACGGCTGCGTCATGTAATAGGTCACATCGGTGCAGCGAATTCCGGATTCCTCGAAGATTTCGCGCCGGACCGCGTCCTCGATGGTTTCGGCGGCCTCGACGAACCCGGCCAGGCACGACCACATTCCCGTTGGAAATTGCTTCTGTCGTCCGAGCAGGCACTTGTCGCCGGAATGGACCAGCATGATCACCACCGGATCGGTGCGTGGAAAATGCTCGGCCTTGCAGTTCGGACAATCGCGCTTCCAGCCGCCTTCCTTCATCGCGGTGCGGGTGCCGCAATTGGCGCAGAAGCCGTGGCGCTGATGCCAGCTGACCATCGATTTGGCCATCGCGATCGCGGACAGTTGATTGGGCGGCACCGCGCCCTGCATCGCCATGCCGCGCAGTTCGGTGACGGCGACGTCATCGCGGCCCAGCAGTTTTTCCGCGGCGGGCGCGCTGATGCCCATGCCGAACACCGGCGCGCCGTCGCGCAGGCCCAAAAAGATCGTGCCGGGATTGGCGCCGAGTTTCAAAGCCTCGTCGACGGTCAATAGCGCGCGCGGCCCGTCGGAATCATGCGTCACCACCAGCGAGTCGCGGTGCACTACATAGGCGCGGGCGTCGCGATGGTTTTCCATCGCCAGCAGTTTCTCGTCATTGTTGCGCAGATAGGCGGCGCGATCGAGGATGTTGGAGATGAAGGCCGGATGGCCGAGCGGAAACGAATCGAATGCTGTCATAGGTTCAACCAAGCCAGATCTTGCGGCGCAGCGCGCTGATGAAATTCTGTACTTCTTCGGCGTCGTGCGCCAGCGGCGGCATCACGCCCCAGACCGGCCGCGGCCAGGCGACGTCGCCGGAACGGCGGGCGATGATATGCACGTGCAGTTGCGGCACCAGATTACCCAAAGCGGCGATGTTCAGCTTATCGCATTTGGTGATCTCCTTCAGGGCGCGGGCGACGCGGCTGATTTCGGTCATCAGCTGCGCCTGCTCGACCTCGTCGAGATCGATGATTTCCACCGCTTCCGCCCGACGCGGCACCAGCAGCAGCCACGGGTAGTGGGCGTCCTTGATCACCAGCACGCGGCAAAGCGGCAGGTCGCCGATGTCGATGGTGTCTTTTTGAAGCTGCGAATGCAGCGACCAATCGGAGGGGGAGGGCATTGGAGGGTTCTCAATCCGGGCAGCGTTGCAGACCGTTGTCGCCAACAACACCCGTCATGCCCGGCTTTATGCCGGGCTTCCACGTCTTTTTTCGTGCGGGGCTCGAAAGCAAGGCGTGGCCAGCCCCCGGACGGGACGAAATCGGGGCGTTTTCGCAACCGGAAGGCCGTTCCGCGGCGCTTGCTTTCCCGCGGT
The DNA here is from genome assembly GCA_028290765.1 of Tardiphaga sp. The sequence continues at coordinate 763 of JAQGJF010000584.1, read as the reverse complement.
TTTGGCCCCAAATAAGCACCGGGAGATTGGCGGTGGACGAGCCACTCGCCAACCGGGTCAGGTCCGGAAGGAAGCAGCCCTAACGAGGTCCGGATCGGGTCGCTCGTCAGTCTCCTACTCGTTTTCCGAGCGAATCGCGCTAATGCCGATCGCTCCCGTTGTTCCGCAAGCCGGCTTCGAGAGACAACACATTGCGGATCGATCGATGACCGATGCTGGCATTCCTGTAGACCGCCAAGTCCTTTCTGACAGCGCCCCTTCCGACAGCGCGCCTCCTGACAGCGCCCATCAGGGCGGCTTCGAACTCGGCGACAAGTCCACCGAAGCCGCCGCCGGCAAGCACTATCGCGTGCTGGCCCGCAAATACCGGCCGTCGAGTTTCGACGATCTGATCGGCCAGGAGGCCGTGGTTCGCACCGTCTCGAACGCGTTCGAGACCGGGCGGATTCCGCAGGCCTGGATCCTGACCGGGGTGCGCGGCGTCGGCAAAACCACCTACGCGCGGATTCTCGCCCGGGCGTTGTACTACGAATTGCAGTACGGTTCGGTTAAGGGGCCGACCATTCACATGCCAGTGCCCGGCGTGCATTGCCAGGCGATCATGGAAAGCCGGCACCTGGACGTGCTGGAAATGGATGCCGCATCCCACACCGGCGTCGATGACGTACGCCAGATCAATGACAGCGTGCGCTATGCGCCGGCCAGCGCGCGCTACAAGGTCTACATCATCGACGAAGTGCACATGCTTTCGACCGCGGCGTTC
>JAQGJF010000640.1 GCA_028290765.1 Tardiphaga sp. | reverse complement strand
GCGAATAGGCCAGCACCCGGTGATAGAGCTCAGGGTGGAACCAGGCCATGGTGAAAGCAGCGGTGCCGCTGGAGCTCAAGCCCATGGTCGCGCGGCCGTCGGGGTCCTGGGTGAGCCTGACGCCGGCGCGCTGCTCGACGACCGGCAAGACCTCGCGCTCCACGAACTGCGCATAGGTCCCCGACACCGTGTCGTATTCGCGCCCGCGCTGGGCGCCCTGCGCGTCCTGCCCGCCATTGCCGACCTGGATCGAGACCATCGGCGGCACGCGGCGCTGCGCGATCAGATTGTCGAGGGTGGTGTTCATGTCCTTCCAGGCCATCGAGCCGCCGTCGCCCAGCACGATGAACGGCGCCTCGCTGCCGCGCACATAGTTGGCCGGGACATAGACCTCGATCGTGCGCGTCCAGATGCCGGGATGGCTGGTGGTGACGAGCATGTTCGACTTGTCGCCCGGCGCCGTCGTCGTCACCATGATCGAGCTGTTGCTGCAGCCCGGCGTGTCGTCGCGGATCAGGCCGGGGTTGTAGATCACGCTGTCCTTCGACGACAGCGTGAAAGAGATAATGTTGCCGCGCGGCACGCCGTCCTTGGCGATGGTCTCGGGCGCCGGCGTATGTGTCGGGCCGATGATGAAGTTTCCTTCCGAACCCGGCGGCGGCAGCGTGCCGTCGGCAAGCTCGGTCGCGCGCGGATAGTTCGGATTTGACGGGTCGCGCGTCGGCGGCGTGGTCTTGAAATCGAGGCCGGTGGTATCGATGAAGAAGGGCGCCGCTTTGTCGGTGGTGTTGGCGCCGGGTGGAACGGCCATGTTCTGGGTGACGCAGGCCGGCTGGGCCAGAGCGGGCGGGACGAGCCAAACGGCAGACATCAACGTCCCCATAAGGACGGCCGACAGGTTGCTCATGGTCTTCTCCCAGAGTCGGCCAGTCTCATGGCTCGCCGTTATGGAAACTATGCCGAGCGGCCGGTGGGCGGTCAAGTTGCCGCGGCAGTCGTCGGGCCGTTACGTGATGCATTCGCGCATGATAGGATGGTGCGCAGCATATCAGGGACATACAGGCAGAGCCCATGTGGAAAGCATTTTGGAAGAAGTGGACCCTGGATAAGCCCGCGGCTCTTGGTGATTGGCTGTGGGATGTTTTTGTCGTGCAACTGGCCGCGCTCCTGGACAGGCTGACGTGGCGACGGGTGGTCGCCTTTATCCCCATCGTCATTCTGATCCTGGCTTACCACCATCGAATCCCCATTCCCCCCGAATTGCTACTCGTCGGCGATCTGCTGGCCTACATCGACATCTTTTCGGCGTTGTTCCTGCTGGGCGTTCTGAGCCGTATCACGACGATCCTGTTCATCGTGAAACAGGCGACAGCGCATGCCGCCAGACTGATGAACAGTCTGCTCACGGCTGCGCAAAGGCTGGACTTCCGACACCGGCGCGAAGGTGGTGCCAAGGGTGCGAAACGATTGACTCACCGTGCCAAGGATGATGATGAAGGACATGTCGCCATGGGTGGCGTTGCTTGGGCCTAGCGACATGAATGGCGGCAATGCGCGGGAGTTGCGTGCATTGCCTTCACCCTTTCCTCGAAACCCCTTGCCGGTGAACTGATGTTGCCCTCTTCGCCTGGAATCCGGACTTTCATCGCAGCTTTCGCAACGTCTCTGGTCCTTTCATCCGCAGCATCCGCTCAACTGGCTCCGCCCGCTCCTGTCAGGCCCGCGCCCAGACCCGCGGCGGCTCCGGCCCAGCCCCTCGCGGCACCGGCCCAGCGTTCCGCTCCGGCAGCCTCCCCCCGCGCCGCCGCCTGCCACAACGGCATGAATTTCGATCGCTTCCTTGCCGACCTCAAACAGCAGGCGGTCGCCGCCGGGGTTTCGCAGCGCGCGATGGCAGAAGCTTCGCCCTACCTCGTCTACGACCAGGGCATCGTCAACCGCGATCGCGGCCAGCGCGTGTTCGGGCAGATCTTCACGGAATTTGCCGGCCGCATGGCCGCGAATTTCCGGATGCAGCAGGGCCAGGCGAAGATCAAAACCCATGCCGCGGCATTCGCCCGCGCCGAAAAGGAATATGGCGTGCCGCCGGCGGTGATCGCCGCGTTCTGGGGACTGGAAAGCGACTTCGGCGCCAACATGGGCAGTCTGCCGACGCTGCGCTCGCTGGTGTCGCTGGCCTATGACTGCCGCCGCTCCGAGCGGTTCGTCGGCGAGACCATCGCGGCACTGAAGATCATCGACCGCGGCGATCTTGCGCCCGCCGAGATGGTCGGCTCCTGGGCCGGCGAGCTCGGCCAGACGCAATTTCTGCCGACGCATTATTTCAACTATGCCGTCGACTATGACGGCGACGGTCACCGCAATTTGCTGCGCAGCCCGGACGACGTGATCGGCTCGACCGCGAACTACATCGCCACCGGCCTGAAATGGCGGCGCGGCGAGCCGTGGCTGCAGGAAGTGCGGGTGGCCGCCAACATTCCCTGGGAACAGGCCGACCTGACGACAAAACTGCCGCGCTCGAAATGGGCGCAGCTCGGCGTCATTTATGCCGACGGCAGGCCGCTGCCGAACGACGATTTGCCGGCGTCGCTGCTGCTGCCGATGGGTCGCACCGGGCCGGCGTTCCTGGCCTATCCGAATTTCGCCGCCTATACCGAGTGGAATAACTCGCTGATCTATTCGACCACCGCCGGCTACCTCGCCGCCCGCATCGCCGGCGCGCCGCCGATGCATCGTCCGGCGGCGCCGGTCGCGCAGCTGCCGTTCAACGAGCTGCGCGAGATGCAGCAATTGCTGGTCAAGGCCGGCTTCAATGTCGGCAAGGTCGACGGCGTGATGGGCCAGCAGAGCCGCATCGCGGTCAAGGCAATGCAGGTCAAATACGGCCTGCCCGCCGATTCCTGGCCGACCGCCGAACTGCTGGCGCGGATGCGCGCCGGCGGCTGACGGGGCCGTAATAAATTTTCCGTCCACGGTTGATCTATGCTGCGCAATCGCCAGCTTGCAGGTGTGGCATTTCACGTATCCCCCGCCGCGCCATTCAAATCAACCATGAGCATCCCATGTCCTTTTATGATTCCGCCGTTTCGGCCTACCTGCAAATGCTGAACAGCCTTTCCGCGGTTCTGAAGAAAGCCGAGGACCACGCCGGCGCGAAAAAGATCGAGCCGAACGCGCTGCTCGGCGCGAGATTGTTTCCCGACATGCTGCCGCTGACCCGGCAGGTTCAGCTGGCCTGCGATTTCGCCGCCAAGGGCTGCGCCCGCCTGTCCCACAGCGAGGTGCCGTCGACGCCCGATACCGAGACCACCTTCGCGGAATTGCAGCAGCGGCTGGCCAAGACCATCGACCAGGTGAAGGGCTACAAGCAGGCCCAGTTCGAGGGCGCCGAAGCCCGCGAGGTCTCGTTTCCGTCCGGCCCCGGCAAGACCACGACGCTGACTGGCCAGCAGTTCCTCAGCAATTTCTCGCTGCCGAATTTCTACTTCCACGCCGCCACCGCCTACGACATCCTGCGCCACAATGGCGTGGAAATCGGCAAGCGCGATTTCATCGGCGTAAGCTGAAAAGCCGGATCGCGGTAAAACACCTTCGGCCGTCCATGGGGCGGCCGAAGTCATTTCTGCCATGGCTCCGACGATCGGGAGCAGGTTGTCCTGCGTATCGCGGACCGGGTGGGATGATATGACAATTTGACGTCGCGCGGCTCGTCCGCGCCAGCCGAATGGCCCACGGCATTGCCGTCCGCTCCGGCAATGCCCACCTGCACTACATCCGTAACCTTCTGGAACCGTCAAAAATGAGCACAACGACGAAGCTCTTCGAACCCTACAAACTCGGTCCGATCACCCTGACCAATCGCACGGTGATGGCGCCCCTGACCCGCAACCGCGCGCTCGCGGGCCTGGTGCCCAATCCTTTGGCAGCCGAATATTACGGACAGCGTGCCTCCGCCGGCCTCCTGATCACCGAAGCCAGCCAGATCTCGCAGCAGGGCCAGGGCTATCAGGACACGCCGGGCATCTATTCGAAGGACCAGATCGCCGCCTGGCGCAAGGTGACGGACCGCGTTCATTCGAGGGGCGGACATATCTTCATCCAGCTCTGGCATGTCGGACGGATTTCCCATGTCGATCTGCAGGAAAACGGCCAGGCCCCGGTGGCGCCATCCGCGATCCGCGCCAAGGGCAAGACCTTCGTCGGCGGCACCTTCGCCGACGTCTCCGAACCGCGCGCGCTGGCGCTGGAAGAAATTCCCGGCATCGTCGACGGTTTCCGGCGCGCCGCCGCCAATGCGCGCGAAGCCGGCTTTGACGGCGTCGAAATTCACGGCGCCAACGGCTATCTGCTGGATCAGTTCGCCAGGGATGGCACCAACAAGCGCACCGATGCCTATGGCGGCCCGATCCAGAACCGCGCGAAGCTGATGCTCGACGTGGCCAAAGCGGTTGCCGCGGAAGCCGGCGCCGAGCGGACCGGAATCCGCATCTCGCCGGTGACGCCGGCCAACGACACCACCGACAGCAACCCGCAGCCGCTGTTCGACTACATCACCGATCAGCTCAGCGCGCTGAAGCTGGTCTATCTCCACGTCGTCGAAGGCGCCACCGGCGGCCCGCGCGACATCGCGCCGTTCGACTATTCGAGCCTGCGCCGGCGCTTCAAGGGTAGCTATATCGCCAACAACGGCTACGACTTCGAGCTCGCCAACAAGGTGCTCGCCGCCAACGCCGCCGACCTGATCGCGTTCGGCAAGCCGTTCCTGGCCAATCCCGACCTGGTCGAACGGCTGAAGCAGGGCGCACCGCTCAACGAGCCCGACAAGGCGACGTTCTATGGCGGCGGCGCCAAGGGCTATACGGATTATCCGGTGCTCGGCGAAACGTTGCAGGCGGCGCAGTAAGAGACGCCATCTCCTCGTCATTGCGACGAGCGAAGCGACAAAGCAATCCAGTCTTTCTTTGCGGCCCTGGATTGCTTCGCTTCGCTCGCAATGACGAAAGCAAACAAAAAGGCCGGGATCGCTCCCGGCCTCGTTGCTATGTCAGGCAGCCTCAGTTCAACGAAGCACGCTTCGGCGGGGTGGCGGGCCACGACTTGATCAGAGTGTCGTAGTCGATCGTCTCGCCCTTCGGCTTCTCGTTCGCCAGCTTGCGCTGGGGCGCGATGTGGCCGTCCTTTTCAGCCTTGGCGAACCAGTACTCCGGCTTCTCTTTCTTATTGAGCTTCGGTCCGCAGGCACCCTGCACGCCCGATTTCTCGAGACGCTCCATCACCGAGTCCTGCGCGGCGGCCAGCGAGTCCATCGCCGCCTGTGGCGTCTTGGTACCGGACGACGCGTCGCCGATGTTCTGCCACCACAATTGCGCCAGCTTGGGATAGTCCGGCACGTTGTTGCCGGTCGGGGACCATTGCACGCGCGCCGGCGAGCGATAGAACTCGATCAGCCCGCCGAGCTTCGGCGCCCGTTCGGTGAAGGACTTGTCCCAGATGTCGGATTCACGGGTGAAGGTGAGACCGACATGGCTCTTCTTCAGGCTCACCGTCTTGGAATTGATGAACTGCAGATAGAGCCAGGCCGCCTTGCGGCGATCCGGCGGGGTGGACTTCAAGAGCGTCGCCGAACCGGCGTCCTGGTAGCCGAGCTTCATGCCTTCCTTCCAGTAGGCACCATGCGGCGACGGCGCCATCCGCCACTTCGGGGTGCCATCGGCATTCATCACCGGACCCGGCTTCACCATGTCGGCGGTGAAGGCGGTGTACCAGAAGATCTGCTGCGCGATCGCACCTTGCGCCGGCACCGGTCCCGATTCGGAGAAGGTCATGCCTTGCGCCTGCGGCGGGGCATATTTCTTCATCCAGTCGAGATATTTGACGATCGAATAGACCGCCGCCGGGCCGTTGGTATCGCCGCCGCGCTCGACCGACGAGCCGACCGGACGGCAGCCTTCCATGCGGATACCCCATTCGTCGACCGGCAGGCCGTTCGGGATGCCCTTGTCGCCATTGCCGGCCATCGACAACCAGGCGTCGGTGAACCGCCAACCGAGCGAGGGATCCTTCTTGCCATAGTCCATGTGGCCATAGACCTTGACGCCGTTGATCTCCTTGATGTCGTTAGTGAAGAACTCGGCGATGTCTTCATAGGCCGACCAGTTCACCGGAACGCCGAGTTCGTAGCCGTATTTGGCCTTGAACTTGGCTTTGTAGTCCGGATTGCTGAACCAGTCGTAACGGAACCAGTAAAGGTTGGCGAACTGCTGGTCGGGCAGCTGGTACAGCTTGCCGTCCGGGCTGGTGGTGAACGACTTGCCAATGAAGTCATTGACGTCGAGCATCGGGTCGGTGACGTCCTTGCCTTCGCCGGTCATGTAATCCGACAGCACGATGGTCTGGCCGTAGCGGAAATGCGTGCCGATCAGATCCGAGTCGTTGATCCAGCCGTCATAGACGTTCTTGCCGGACTGCATCTGGGTCTGCAGCTTTTCCACCACGTCGCCTTCCTGGATGACGTCGTGCTTGATCTTGATGCCGGTGATATCGGTGAACGCCTTGGCCTGCGTCTTCGATTATTTCTCGTGCGTCGTGATGGTTTCCGAAACGACGTTGATCTCCATCCCCTTGAAGGGCTGGGCCGCATTTTCATACCATTGCAGCTCCTTCAGCTGAT
>JAQGJF010000548.1 GCA_028290765.1 Tardiphaga sp. | reverse complement strand
AAGACGATTGCCCTGCCCGCCAACGGCGTCTTCGTCTCGAAGATCGATCTCAACCGGGAAGCCGGCGTCATCGAAACGCCGCACACTCCGACCTTTCGTACCGCCGCTTCGATCATCGCCCCCGACGGCAAGCCGTTCGGAATCGTGGTCATCAACGTCGATCTGCGTCCGGCGATCGGCCGCATTCGGGATAGCGTGGTTGGAAGCACCCAGGTCTATCTGGTGAATGATTCCGGCGACTATCTCCTGCACCCGGATCCAAATCGCGAGTTCGGCTTCGAACGCGGCAGGCGTGAGCGCATCCAGGACGACTTTCCGGCGTTCGCCGAAATCCTGAACAAGCCGGACACCGAGCCTTTGGTCATGGAGGATCGTACCGGTCGGCGCTTCGGAATCGGGTGGGAAACCGTCGAACTCGCAGGCGGCCCCCGGGTCACCGTGATCGAAGCCAACCCCTACGACATACTCATGAGGGTGCCGACGGCGGTCAGCAGTTCTTCCCTGATCGGCGGCATTGCCGCCGTGTTCTGCGCGATGCTGGTGGCCGTGATGCTGGCGCGCTCGCTGACAAAACCGCTGGTTCAGATCACCAAGGCCGTCGAGGCATTTTCCCGCGGCGAGACGATCGCCCTGTCGAGCGGCGGCAGCCTCGAGATCGATGCGTTGGCCGCGGCATTCACCCGCATGGCGGAGGAAGCGCAGCGCAAGGCAACGTCGCTCAACGAAGAGGTCGAAGAGCGGCGCCGCATCGACGAGGTATTGAACAACACCATCACCAACATGGTGGATCCGGTTCTGGTGGTCGACGCGCAGGGAAAGGTCATCATCTCCAATCCCGCGGCACGCAAGATATTCGGCGTGGTTTCCGGCGTCGGCGACCTCAACATCACGCGATCCTTCGATCGATTCTATCCCGATGGCGTGACACCGCTACCACCCGAACGGACCGCGATCATGCGTGCCTTCTGCGGTGAAGCGGTCGATAATCTCGAGATCATCATTCAACCCTTCGGATCGACCAACAAATTCCATCTGATCGCCAACGGCCGTCCGGTGCGAAGTGAAGCGGGAGGGATCCAGGGCGCGGTCATGGTCTACCACGACGTTACCCAGAACAAGAAGACCCAGGAGGCCTTGCGCGAAAGCGAACAGATGGCGAGGGCGATCATCGACACGGCGCTCGATGCCTTTATCCAGATCGACGGGATCGGCGCGATCACCGAATGGAGTCCCCATGCGGAGGCGATGTTCGGCGCGCCGCGCGCCGAGGTCCTGGGCCGCGATCTCGCCAGGACGATTTTTTCACCGGACCACAGGGAAGAATATCAAAAGGGATATACGCGATTCATTTCCGAGGCCGCGCGCGGAGGCCCCGGTCACCGCTTCGAGATCGAGGCCGTTCGAAGCGACGGTTCGCTGATCCAGATCGAAGTGGCCATGACCGCGCTTCACCGCAACGGCGATATCGTGACCAACGCCTTCATGCGGGACCTCACCGAGAAAAAGGCGGCCGAAGAACAGCTGCGGCAAGCCCAGAAAATGGAATCGATCGGCCAGCTGACCGGCGGCATCGCCCATGACTTCAACAACATGCTCACCGTCATCACCGGAACGATCGACATCCTGGGCGACGCCGTCGCCGATCAGCCGCAAAATGCCGCCATCGTCAAATTGATCAGCCAGGCGGCCGATCGCGGCGCGGCGCTGACCGGCCACCTTCTGGCGTTTGCCCGCAAGCAGCCATTGCAGCCGCACCACACCGACGTCAACGCGATGCTGATCGACCTGAAAAACCTCCTGCAGCCGACGCTGGGCGAACAGATCGAAATCGAGTCGGTGTTGCAGGACGGCGTCTGGCCGACTTATGTCGATCGCGGCCAGTTGAGCTCCGCGCTGGTCAACCTGGCGGTCAATGCGCGCGATGCCATGCTCGAGGGCGGCAGACTGACGCTGGAGACATGCAACGTCGTTCTCGATTACAATTTCGCCAACCGCGTCGGCGGCATCGAACCCGGCAACTTCGTCATGATCGCGGTGGGCGATACCGGAAGCGGGATCCCGGAAGCGATCCGGGACAAGGTGTTCGACCCGTTCTTCACCACAAAGGAGGTCGGCAAGGGGACCGGCCTCGGACTGAGCATGGTCTACGGCTTCATCAAGCAGTCCGGCGGGCACGTCACGATTTACAGCGACGTCGGGCGCGGTACGACCATCCGGATATATTTGCCGCGAGCCAAGAGCGAAGTCGAGGCCGAGGCGGATTTGACCTCGCCGGTGGCCGCCGGCTTCGACCAGGGCGGAGACGAAACGATCCTGATCGTCGAAGACGATGCCATGCTGCGATCCTATGTCACCACGCAGCTGACCGGGCTCGGCTACAAGACGCTCTCCGCCGCCAACGCGGCCGAAGCCCTCGCCATCAGCGATTCCGGGGCGGCGTTCGATCTGCTGTTCACCGACATCACCATGCCCGGGCGAATGAACGGCAGGCAATTGGCCGTCGAAATGGCAAAACGCCGTTCGGCGCTCAAGGTGCTGTTCACGTCGGGCTATTCCGAGCACACCTCGGTCGACCCGCATACTCTCCTGCTGGCCAAACCTTATCGCAAGGCGGAACTCGCCCACATGATCCGGCTGGCGCTGAGTTTCGAAGACGCGACGGAAATGCCTCAGACCCTGTCCTGAGCCTGGGTTGCGGGCCGCGTCTTTGAACCGAATGGCCGGCGCCGGCGACCCACGCTTGCCTTGCAATGACGCGAGCTCCCAGCGATGCCCGCGGTGCTTATGCCCGGGATTGGTCACGACGACATTCCGGAGACACCGACAATGCCTCATTCCAGGATTTTCAGTACCACAGCCCTGCGCACGCTTCGGTGGCCGCTGGTCGGAATGATGTGCCTGGCGCTGGTCGGCGGCGGCTACCTGACGCGCGGCTCGACGGCCTCCGCCGACGAGGCCTTGTTCGACACCACCCGCCTGCCGCGCATCCCCGGCGCCAAGGAACTCTATGCCATGCCGGCGACCACCAGTTTCACAACCCCGGGTCCGGTCGCGCAATCTGCGGACGCGACCCGTAAATTGCTCGCGGCCGACGGCTGGCAGGAATACAGCCCGCTCAGCGGCGCGGGCCCGGGCAATCTGCAGCTGCAGGTCATCAACATGAAAAAGGGCACAAGAGGGCTGAATGTGTTCGTCACCATCGCCCCGGCCCAGAACAATGCGACATCCGTCGGCTACACCGCCGTCTATCTGGCCACCGACCTGCCGTTTCCCAAGGATGCGGTCGAGATCGATTACAAGCCGGACCTGGCGCTCCTGAACTGCTTCACCGCCGCATCGATTGACGACGCCCTGGCCTATTACCAGGCCGAACTCGGCGCGCGGGGCTGGTCGCCATGGTCGGCAAAGGACGGCGCGATCCCTGCCGCCGCCGCCTATGCCAACGTCAAGACCCAGAGCGGCGCCTACGCCTATTACACCAAGGTCAATTCGAAACCGCTGTTGCTGGCGTTGCGACGTGGCGACGACGCTCGCACCAAGGTCGAGATCAAGCCCGTGCCGGAGGAAATGCTGGCTGCGGAAAGCGAACGCGCGAAGCGCGCCGAAGCGACGCTCGCCACTGCCGCCAAGGCGCCGACCGAAACCGCGGTCGTGAGAATCGCGGCCGAACCCGTGACGGCAAAGGCTCCGCCGGCAAGGCCTGTGACGGAGAAGGTCGCGGCGACCGCGGCACCGGAGATTTCGGTAGCGGCGAAAAGCACCGACAGCGCAGCGCCAGCGGTCGAAAAGGAAATGGAAGCCGACGACGGGTCCAGCCTGCCGGTGCCGGCGCGCCATACCATGAGCGGCGTCGCGAAGACTCCCTTCCGCAGCGAGTTGACCGCCAGCGTGCCCGCCGACGTTACGGCCGTGCTCGGCTTCTACCGCCGCGAACTCGGCAAACGCGACTGGAAGGAAGCGGCCGAGGGCGCGGTGATCAAGCCCGACCAGGTGACGCTTGCCTTCTCCTCCCCGACCGGACCCGCGATGCTGAAACTTGATCGCAAGGATGACGAGACCGCCATCAGCCTGACGGTCAGGGACGAGGCCGCCGCCGCCAAAGCCGGCATGGTGTCGAAGCCCGGCCAGGCCAAGCTGTTGTTCGGTAATCCGCTGCCCGCGGCAGCCGTGGTGACGATCAACCAGCAGACCATCAAGGTAGCCGCCGGTGCCGGCGCCAAGTCCCCCGACGGTCCGACGCTCGATCTGCCGCCCGGCAAGTACAAATATTCATTCAAAGTGGCCGGTGGCCCAGCGCGCAGCGAAGAAGTCGAGGTCGGCGCCGGCGAGACCTGGGGCCTGCTGATGGGTCCGGGCGGCGCGCTCACCTTGCGGGTCTACTGAAACTCCGCAGCGACGCGGCTTTTGCATTCGCGTCGCTGCAGACCGAGATGATTGGCAGCCTTCAGGCATTCGAGCTCTGGATCGCCTCGACCACCGCGTCGGTCACTTCCCTGGTCATCTCTCCCTGAAGTGTCTTGTTAGTCGTCGATCAGCGTGAACTGCAGCAGCAACGTCCGCTGAATCATGGAAAAATTGTCGTCCGATACCAGCGTCAGCACGATGCTGCCGTCCGCGGCCGTGTGGGCATCGATGCCCTCCAGATTGTCGATCTCATAGCCCAGATCGGCTTCGAAGATCGATGAGCCATCGATGGTGACGCCCGATGCCACGGATTTCAGGGACATCCGCCGGATCCGGACCACCATGCCCGACAGCAGCGAAAACTTCCGCTCGAGCACGAGCAGATCGCCCGACGGCAACACCACCGCATCGCTGATATCGAAATCGTTGGTCCGGCGAATGCTGAACTGGCCCGGCATCGGTCCGCCGATCAGAAATGCCAGAATGTTGCCCTCGGCATCCAGGCCGCGCTCCGAGATCGCGATCAAAGTGCCGGCGAGCGGCAGCCCCTTGGGCACCATCACCAGCGATTCGAGGCCCTTGTTGTTGGGCAATTTGCGCACACCCGCTGGCGTGGGGACGACCTGGCCGAGCGAACGTATGCCGTCCTTGCCGAAATCGAACCGAAGAATCTGGTTGACCCGCTCGATGCCGACATAGACCAGCGGACCGTCCAGCGCGATCGATTCCGTATCATACCAGCCGCGCCCGGCGATCGGTCTGCCGTCGGCGCCCAGCATCGGCGCAGCCTCGACGTCGGCCAGGCCGGCCATGATGTCGCCCCGGTAGACGATCCTGCCGGTGAACCATGTCCCCTTGTCGCTGACGGCGATGAAACGCTCGCCCTTGGGATCAAGCCGCAACCCGGACAGCCCGCCGAAGCCGTAAAACTTCGAGGTCAGGACCAGGCCGCTGCGATATTGCAGCGAACCGAATCGCAGATGCGACCGGTCACGTGTATCGAAGGCAGGAATCGGCCGTGCTTCGACGTCGATCGAAACCGGCGCCTTCGCCGTGGGCCCCGTGACCACCTGGGCAGACGCGCGAGCCGGAAGCGCCGCAGTCGCCGCCGCGATCATCAGAAAGCGACGGCGATTGAGCTCCGCGGCTCGCTTATCTGGAAGCATGATCTCTTTCGGAAGACCGGGTTTGGACGCTCCGGATCATGCTCGGGTCAGGAGTGCAACCTGCGCCGCGGGGTCGGTGCCGGCGGCGCACCATGGGTCTCGCTGAACAGCTCGGCGAGCTTCTCGGTGATGGCGCCGCCGAGTTCCTCGGCGTCCACGATCGTTACCGCGCGGCGATAGTAGCGCGTGACGTCGTGACCGATGCCGTTCGCGATCAATTCGACCGGCGAGCGGGTTTCGATTTCCTCGATGATATGGCGCAGGTGCCGCTCCAGATAATTGCCCGGATTGACCGACAGCGTGGAATCGTCGACCGGCG
>JAQGJF010000546.1 GCA_028290765.1 Tardiphaga sp. | reverse complement strand
CCGAGATGGCCGAACGGCACTGGCCGCGCGCCCGGCATCAGCCTCACCACGGCTTCGTTGGCCTCCGCGATGAAGGCCGGCACCAAGGCGACCGGCACCGAGACGTCGTGCTTGATCGAGCCGCCTTCCGGCTTCTGGGCGGCGGAAATCTCCTCGCGCAATTTCCAGAACGCGGTGCGCTGGTTGAGGTTGGCCGCGATCACCGCGTCGTCGACGATGTCGTCTTCCATGCCGCGCGCCAGGATCGCTTCCAGCGTCCCCCTTGCATCGTCGCGCGACGACGACAGCTCCATCAGCACGTACCAGGGATGCTTGCCCGACAGCGGATCGCGAATCCCGATGCCGTGACGCACGCTGAAATCGACCGCGATATCCGCGATCAGCTCAAAGCTGGTGAGTTGGCCGGCCGCCTCGTTCCGCGAGATCCCGAGCAGCTTCAGCGCTTCGTCGGGCGATTTCAGCCCGACGAAGGCGGTTTCCACCGCACGCGGCTTTGGAAACAGTTTCAGCGTCGCCGCGGTGATGATGCCGAGCGTGCCTTCGGCGCCGATGAAGATGTTGCGCAGATCGTAACCGGTATTGTCCTTTTTCAGCTTCGACAGGCCGTTGAGAATGCGGCCATCCGCCAGCACCACTTCGAGCCCGAGCGCCATCTCGCGCGCCACGCCATAGGCGAGCGCGGCGGTGCCGCCGGCATTGGTGGAAAGATTGCCGCCGATGGTGCAACTGCCCTCGGCGCCGAGCGACAGCGGAAACAACCGGTCGACATCGGCGGCGCGCTGCTGCGCGGTCTGCAGCACCAAGCCGGCCTCCACGGTCATGGTGTTGGAATCGGTGTCGACCTCGCGGACCTTGTCCATCCGCCGCATCGAGATCACCACCTCGCCACCATAGGGCGTCTGGCCGCCGACCAGGCCGGTATTACCACCCTGCGGCACCAAAGCGGTGCGGGTCTCGGTGGCGAGCCGGCAGATCGCGGCCACCTCCCCCGTCGAGCCGGGCCGCAGCACCAGCGGCGAGGTGCCGTGAAACAAATTGCGGTCCTCGGTGACAAAGGGCGCGACGTCGGCCGCTTCGGTCACCGCATATTTGTCGCCGACGATCGCCTTGAACCGCGCGATCAGCTCGGGCGGGAGTTGGGCGGGCGGCGGCTGAACGACATTCATGGACACTTTCCTGCGCATTTCCGGGTTTGGACGACCCTAATACTTCATCATTCTCATGGCTGCGGCACGGCGGCGCGGCGCAGCCGGTCGTTGATCGCCTCGCCAAGTTGGTAATCTGGTACCGTCATCACCGCAATCGCCCGGGCGCCCCGGCCATCCAGCGCACGAAGATAGCCGAAAAGGTTGGCTGCAGCCTCCTGCAGATCGCCGCGGGTGGACAAATTCATCACAGCAATGGCGGCATCCACGCCGGCCACTTTGCCGGGTCCGAATGCCAGCAATGCTTCACCGGGCTCGACACCGACGGCGTCGAGCCGGACCGGCGTGCGCGGCGCGTAATGCGAGGCCAGCATCCCCGGCGCCAGCGGCTGGCCGGAGTCCCCGGCGGGATCCTCGGCTGGCTGGACCAGTGGCCGGCCGAGCACGCGTTCGATCTCGCCCCGCGGCACCCCGCCGGGGCGCAGCAGCATCGGCGCCTCGAAACATCCGACGATGGTGGATTCCACGCCGACGCTCACCGCGCCACCGTCGAGAATGATGTCGATGCGGCCGTTGAGATCGCTCTGCACATGCAAAGCCGTGGTCGGCGACACGTGCCCCGAGATATTCGCCGATGGCGCCACCACCGCGCCGCCGAAAGCGCGCAACAATTCCTGCGCCAGCGGATGCGCCGGCACGCGCAGCGCAACGGTATCGAGGCCGGCGGTGGCGAGGTCGGCCACCGTGCAGCGCGGCGCCTTCGGCAGCACCAGGGTCAGCGGACCCGGCCAGAACGCCTCGGCCAGCGCCCGCGCCTGGGCATCGAAACCGGCGATCTTCTCGGCCGCCTTCAGATCGGCCACATGGGCGATCAGCGGATTGAATAACGGCCGGCCCTTGGCCTGGTACAGCCGCGCGATCGCCTCGGCATTGCCGGCGTCGGCGCCAAGCCCGTAGACCGTCTCGGTCGGAAACGCCACCAGTCCCCCCTCCCGCAGGCAGCGCGCGGCCTCCGCCTCGGCTTGTGGGCTGGCTGTGATCATCCGGGTCGTCAGGCCCACATTCATCGGGTTCCGGTCCTTCAAATCGGGGTTCTTGCGGTATGCGAAACCCAACGCTATAAGCCGGCCTCTTGTCGGAGTGTGGCTCAGCCCGGTAGAGCACTGCGTTCGGGACGCAGGGGTCGCAGGTTCAAATCCTGCCACT
This sequence comes from Tardiphaga sp., assembly GCA_028290765.1. Next base: position 1,057 of record JAQGJF010000546.1, on the reverse strand, counting down.
CCGACCAAGAATATCAACGACTTAGCATGAGCCCGCCCGGCACCGCCAGCTCAGGATGCGCTACCTGAGCGCCACGATTGCCTAGAGCGTCAAAATCCCAAGCGCAATACGCTAAATTGGCTGGCCCACGCACGTGACCGGGCTCAGAAGTCGTCAACCATCATTCTTCGCAACACTCCGGACGCATTGGCGCGGCATGATCGCAGCGGACGCTACGACGCGCCCTTGCCGAAGCTCGCAACAGCTAACGGGCGTTAACGACCCATAACGGGCAATTTCCCGGCTGCTGCGCGAATGTCATCTCGCCGCCGGGCCTCGGCTCGGTCGTCGTCATTGAACCAAGCCAGGGAGGTTACGATGCGAATGCGATCAGCCTCGGAAGCCGTCAACCAGGACAGGCGCCAGTTCCTGGCCACCGCCGCATGGGGAATTGCAACGGCCGGTGTCGCCAACCTGCTTCCTGGTGATGCCGCGTCCGCCGCCACAAATGACGCGATCCGCCCATTCCATATCAATATTCCCGAAGAAGACCTCGTTGATCTCCGCCGACGTGTGCTGGCAACGCGCTGGCCCGATCGTGAAACCGTCATGGACCAGTCCCAGGGCGTGCCGTTGGCGAAGCTCCAGGAGCTCGTGCGCTATTGGGGGACGGATTACGACTGGCGGAAAATCGAGGCCAGGCTGAATGCGCTGCCGCAGTTCGTGACCACGATCGACGGGGTCGACATTCATTTCATTCATGTCCGCTCGCGTCATCCAAACGCCTTGCCGCTGATCATCACCCATGGCTGGCCAGGCTCGATCATGGAGCTTCTGAAAGTCATCGATCCGCTCACCGATCCTGCCGCTCATGGCGGACTGGCGAAGGACGCCTTCGACCTGGTGATCCCGTCGATTCCCGGCTTCGGCTTCTCCGGCAAGCCAACAGGCACCGGCCTTCTCCGCCGGATCGCGATGGATCGGATCGATCCACAGTACGGTTTCCGGCTTCTCCACCGGCTCGCAAAGCGGCTGGTCGCCCGCAAGGCAATAGCGGCAGTTGTTGCAGAATGCCTCG